>NZ_JBLRDT010000068.1:0-13321 GCF_057512245.1 Gryllotalpicola sp. CP2-P1 | reverse complement strand
CGTCGTGTGCGAGGCGCTCTCGGCGGGGAATCCGGTGCCCGACTGGGCGCGCGACTCGCTCGGCGAGCTGCCGCACATCATGGCCTCGACGTCATCGGTGGCGGGTCGATTGGATGCCTCAGCTCTCGACCGCGTCGAGGCGGCCGTGCTCTCGGCCCGCGTCGGCGACGCGTTCGATGCCGTCGTGCTCGCGCAGAACCACACGAGGACGCGGATCCAGCTGGCAGAGCCGGCGGTCGACGCATCCGTCGAGGGTGTCGTGGGCGAGCCGGGCGAGGTCGTGCGCGTGCGGCTCGCTGCCGCCGAGATCGCGACGGGCACGCTGACCTTCGAGCCGCTTGAGGCGGCCGGCCGGCTGATCTCGGGCTAGACGCCCGGCGACACTAGGCGCGGAATCCCGACTGCCCGTCCCCCGCCCGGCGACACTAGGTGCGGAATCGCGACTGCCCGTCGCCCGCCCGGCGACATTGGGTGTCGAAATCCCGCACCATTTCCGCACCAAATGTCGCCGCGGGCTTCTCGAGAAGGGCTTTCCCGCACCTAATGTCGCCGCGGGAAAGCGACCGCAAGGGAGCGCAAGGGAGCACCCCGGCCGGGCCGGGCCCCACCGGCCCGCGCCGAGCTCAGTGCCCGACGGTGACCGAGGGCGCCCCCACCGGAGCGTCGACGCCCATCTCGTCGGCGATGCGCTGGGCCTCGGCGATCAGGGTCTGGACGATCTCGGCCTCAGGCACGGTCTTGACGACCTCGCCCTTGACGAAGATCTGGCCCTTGCCGTTGCCGGACGCCACGCCGAGGTCGGCCTCGCGCGCCTCGCCCGGCCCGTTCACGACGCAGCCCATGACCGCGACACGCAGCGGCACGGTGACGTCCTTCAGGCCTTCCGTGACGTTGTTCGCGAGCGAGTACACGTCGACCTGGGCACGGCCGCACGACGGGCACGAGACGATCTCGAGCTTGCGCTCGCGCAGGTTGAGCGAGCGCAGGATCTGCAGGCCGACCTTGACCTCTTCGACCGGCGGGGCCGACAGCGAGACGCGGATCGTGTCGCCGATGCCCTCTGAGAGCAGGATGCCGAAGGCGGTCGCCGACTTGATGGTGCCCTGGAACGCCGGGCCCGCCTCGGTGACGCCGAGGTGCAGCGGCCAGTCGCCGCGCTCGGCGAGCAGGCGGTAGGCCTTGACCATGACGACGGGGTCGTTGTGCTTGACCGAGATCTTGAAGTCGTGGAAGTCGTGCTCCTCGAAGAGCGACGCCTCCCACACGGCGGATTCGACGAGCGCTTCGGGCGTCGGCTTGCCGTACTTCTGCAAGAGGCTCGGCTCGAGCGAGCCGGCGTTGACGCCGATGCGCAGCGACACGCCCGCGGCCTTCGCACGGCGCGCGATCTCGCCGACCTGGTCGTCGAACTTGCGGATGTTGCCGGGGTTCACGCGGACCGCGGCGCAGCCTGCGTCGATCGCGGCGTAGACGTAGTTCGGCTGGAAGTGGATGTCGGCGATCACCGGGATCTGGCTCTTCTTCGCGATGATCGGCAGCGCCTCGGCATCATCGCGACTCGGCACGGCGACACGCACGATGTCGCAGCCCGCCGCCGTGAGCTCGGCGATCTGCTGAAGCGTCGCGTTGATGTTGGTCGTCGGCGTGGTCGTCATGGACTGCACGCTGACGGGGGCGTCACCGCCGACCAGCACCTTGCCCACCTTGATCTGGCGGGACTTGCGACGAGGGGCCAGAACGTCGGGCGCCGAAGGCATGCCCAGATTGATTGCTGCCACGATTGCCAGTCTAGGTAGCGCGTTGCACTTGCCACTGGGGATTCCCCTGGCAACCGGCAGGGGCGTTCCGGCTACCCCGCCGAGATCGGCTTCACGAGGTCGGCGTAGGCGAGCAGCAGCTCCATCGCGATCAGCACCGTCACGACGCCGAAGGTGAGGGGCAGCAGCCGAGCCATGTCGACGTGCCTGGGCGTGCGACCACGGCGGAACACCGCGAAGAACCACCGCTTGCCCTGCTCCCACAGCGCACCGAG
Organism: Gryllotalpicola sp. CP2-P1; assembly: GCF_057512245.1. Classification (NCBI taxonomy): domain Bacteria; kingdom Bacillati; phylum Actinomycetota; class Actinomycetes; order Micrococcales; family Microbacteriaceae; genus Gryllotalpicola; species Gryllotalpicola sp. CP2-P1. The sequence goes on along the minus strand of NZ_JBLRDT010000068.1, from coordinate 11,289 downwards.
GATGTGGCCGCCGTCGAGCGGCAGCAGCGGTACGAGGTTGAACACGAAGAGCGAGATGTTGAGCGCCGCGATGATCGACAGCAGCCACTCGAGCCGATCGACGAGCGGCGTCGCCGTGTTGCTGGCCACATCGCCGGCGAGACGGCCGACGCCGATGAGCCCGACGGGGCCGTTGGCGTCGCGCGCCTGCGTGCCGAACGCGGCGTTCCAGACCTGCACCATGCGGTTCGGAAGGTTCAGGAACACCCCCGTCGTCTGCGACAGCTGCTTCCCGACGAGGCCGGGCACGGCCGAGATCGGCTGCCGCACGTTCCCCTGCGCGAACGAGAACCCGACCACGCCGGCCTGGACGACCTTCTCGTTGCCCTGGGCATCGGCGACGGTCTTGCTCGAGAGCACCGGGGTCACCGAGAGGGTCACGTCGCGGCCGCCGCGGTCGACGACGAGCGCGATCCTGCGGCCGGCCGCGTCGCCGATGAGGTCGGATGCCTTCTGGAAGTCGTTCCCCACCGGGTGCCCGTCGACGCTCACGATGCGGTCACCCGCCTTGAGGCCGGCCTGCGCAGCGGGCGCGACCGGGTCGGCATCCGTGCAGGTGGTCGATGTGCTGGTGGCGGGCTTCAGGCACTGCGCGACTGAGTCGACGACGGGGATGCTCGACGGGATCCCGACGCCGACCGTGATGATGCCGATCACGATCACGGCGATCACGAGGTTCGCGAAGGGGCCGGCGAACATGATGATGATCCGCTTCCAGGGCGCCGCCGCATAGAAGGCGCGATGCTCTTCGCCCTGCGGGACCGTCTCTGCGCTCGACTGCCGCGCGCTGTCGATGAACTGCGCAAGGCGACCGCGGCGCGGTTGCTCGCCGTCGGGCCCCGGCGGGAACATGCCGATCATGGCGATGTAGCCGCCGATCGGCAGCGACTTCACGCCGTATTCGGTCTCGCCCTTCTTGCGGCTCCAGATCGTGTTGCCGAACCCGATCATGTACTGCGTCACCTTGACGCCGAAGATCTTGGCGGCCGTCAGATGCCCCAGCTCGTGCAGGCCGATCGAGACGCCGATGCCGACGAGGATGACGACGATCCCGAAGAGGAACAGGAGGACGGATTCCACCCGCCGAATGTATCCGCACCGCCTTTGAAGCTGCCGCAAGACGGCTATGTGTGACGCGGGCGAGTGGGGCAGGCATCCCTCGCTCACATAGGCTTTCGTCTCGTGACGAATCCCGATCGCCAGACGAAGGCCCAGCGCCAGAACGCCGCACGTGAGAAGGCCCGCATCATGCGGGAAGAGGCCAAGCGCAAGGCGCGCCGCAACAAGTTCCTGCTGCAGGGCGGCATCGGCCTCGCGATCGTCGCCGTCATCGCGATCGCCGTCGTCGTGATCGTGAACGTGGCACGGCCCGCCTCGAACGCCGGGCCGAAGAACATGATCAGCGACGGATTCGTGCTCACGAGCACCACCCAATACGTGGCGACGCCGGCGATTCCCAACGGCGGCAAGCCCACGCCGACCAAGCAGGCCGACGACGGCAAAGCCCACATCACCGTCTACCAAGACCTGCAGTGCCCCTACTGCCAGCAGTTCGAGGAGGCCAACGACGCCCAGATCTCGAAGTGGCTGGATGCCGGCACGGCGACCCTCGAGATCAAGCCGATCTCGTTCCTCGACCGCAGCTCGGGCACGAACCGCTACGCGAGCCGCGCCGCCAACGCGCTCGCGTGCGTCGCGAACTACGACCCGTCTGACTTCTTCGCCGTCAACAAGTCGCTCTACGACAACCAGCCGCAGGAGAACACCGGCGGCGCCACCGACGCGCAGATCCTGTCGTGGCTGAAGAAGGGCGGCGCGAGCAGCTCCCAGATCACCGACTGCGTGCACAGCGAGAAGTTCAAGGGCTGGGTGAAGGCCGCGACCGACCGCACCACTCCGCCGGGAACCAAGATCCCCAACTCGAACTACACCGTGCCGTCGCAGGGCTTCTCGACCCCGACGATCATCGTGAACAAGCAGGTCTACACCGCGCCGACCACCGGCCAGGGCCTCGCCGACACCGCCGCCTTCGCAAGCTTCATCGAGAAGACGGTGCCGGGCTGGTCGGCGACGGGCGGCTCGACGTCGTCCCCGACGCCGTCGTCCGCCGGCTGACGCGGAGCACGCCGCACCGGAATCCGCAAGGAGGCTGGCTCGTCGCGCAGGCGCGGGCTAGCCTCCTCGCATGTCCGCCTCGTCTCACGTCGTGGTGGGCGCGGGCCTCATCGGCCGCCGCGTTGCTCGGCTGCTCGTCGATCGCGGCGACCGCGTCACGCTGATCACGCGGCGCGGCACCGAGCTGCCGGGCGCCCGCGCGGTGGCCGCGGATGCATCGGACGCCACGGCTCTCGCCGCCGTGTGCGACCACGCCAACAGGATCTTCCTGTGCGCCAACCCCGCGATCTACAGCGCCGAGGAGTGGGCCCGGGTGTGGCCGCCGATCTTCCGCGCCGCCATCGCGGCCGCGCGCAGCGCCGGCGCCGGGCTCGTCGTGATGGGCAACCTCCACCCATACGGCCTGCCGCAGGGGCCGATGACCGAGCACTCGCCTGAGCGCACCACGAGCCGGAAGGGCCTGATCCGCAAGGCCGGGTGGGAGGCCGTGAAGGCCGCACACGACGCCGGCGAGGTGCGCGCCGTCGAGGTGCGCGCCTCGGACTACTTCGGGCCGGGGTCGGGCGCGACCGCACTGCTCGGCGAGCGCTTCTTCGTGCCGGTGCTCGAGTCGCGCGTCGCCCGGGTGGTCGGCAACCCGTCGCTGCCGCACAGCTGGTCGTACCTCGACGACATCGCGGCAACGCTCGTCGCCGCGGCCGACTACCCGGGCGAGTGGGGCCGCGTCTGGCACGTCCCGAGCGGCGAGCCGCACTCGCAGCTCGAGATCGCGGCGACCCTGAACGCGTGGTTCGGAACGAGCGGCAGGGTCGCTCCGATTCCGCTGCTCGCGCTGCGCACCATGGCGCTGTTCAGCCCGCAGCTGGCGGGCGTGCTCGACGAGAGCTATCAGTTCAGGAATCCGTTCGTCCTCGATGCGAGCGAGACCGAGCGGATGCTGGGCGTGCGCGCCACGCCCTGGGAGCAGGCGCTGCGCGACACCGCGCAGAGCTACCGCGCGATCAGCTGATCGGCCGTCGCCCGCGCCCACTCCTCCGCAGCGGCGAGCGACTCGCGCGTGAGCGCCCCGGACGGCTCGTGCGCATCGACCACGCGCTGCACGGTGTCGACGATGTCGAGGAATCCGATGCGGCGATCGTGGAACGCGTGGACGGCCTGCTCGTTCGCCGCGTTGAACACGGCCGGGTAGGTGCCGCCGGCCTCGCCCACGCGCTTCGCGAGCGCCACGGCGGGGAACGCCGCGTCGTCGAGCGGCTCGAAGGTCCAGGCATGCGAGGTCGCCCAGTCGATCGGCGTGCCGACCCCGGCGACGCGGTGCGGCCAATCGAGCCCGAGCGAGATGGGCAGCCGCATGTCGGGCGGGCTCGCCTGCGCGAGCGTCGAGCCGTCGACGAACTCGACGAGCGAGTGGATGACCGACTGCGGGTGCACCGTCACCTCGATCGACGCGAACGGCACGTCGAACAGCAGGTGCGCCTCGATCACCTCGAGGCCCTTGTTGACGAGCGTCGCGGAGTTCGTCGTGACCATGAGTCCCATGTCCCAGGTGGGGTGGGCGAGCGCCTCCGCCGGCGTCACGCCCGCGAGAGACTCGCGGCTGCGGCCGCGGAACGGACCGCCGGAGGCGGTCACGATGAGCCGCCGCACCTCGTCGTGGGTGCCCGAGCGCAGCGCCTGCGCGAGGGCGGAGTGCTCGGAGTCCACCGGCACGATCTGGCCCGGCCGCGCGAGCCCCGTGACGAGCTCGCCGCCGACGATCAGGCTCTCCTTGTTGGCGAGCGCGAGCGTGCGGCCGCTCTCGAGGGCGGCGAGCGTCGGGCCCAGGCCGACGGAGCCGGTGATGCCGTTGAGCACGACGTCGGCATCGACCTCGCGCACCAGTGCCTCGGCCTCGGCTGCGCCGAGCGCGGTGTGGGCGACGGAGAACTCGGCCGCCTGCGCCGAGAGCCCCGCGGCATCCGTGCCGGCGGCGAGCCCGACGACCTCGAAGCGGTCGCGGTTCGCGCGGATGACGTCGAGCGCCTGTGTTCCGATGGAGCCGGTGGAGCCGAGGATCAGGACGCGACGCACAGCCGCCAGGTTACCGGGTCGGATGCCGCCCGCCGCCCGCTACTGCCCGGACGACGTCGCGAGGATGTCGACGACGAAGACCAGCGTGTCGGTGCCCTTGATGCCGGCGTCGGAGTTGCCGGTCGAGCCGTAGCCCTCCGCGGGCGGGATCACCGCGACCACCTGAGAGCCGACGTTCTGGCCGACCAGCGCCTTGCTGAAGCCGGTGACGACCTGGTTGGTCGCGAAGGTGATCGGCTGGCCGCTCTCCCAGCTCGAGTCGAATGCCTTGCCGGTGCGCCAGTTCACTCCCGTGTAGTGCACGGTGACCTGGTCGCCGCTCTTGACCGTGGTGCCCGTGCCCTTCTTCAGCACCTCGAGCGCGGTCGTCGTCTTGCCGACGGTCTGCGTCTTCGGGATCGTCACGGTGGGCTCGCCGCTCTTCGCGAGCTTCACCGTCGGGAAGCCGGCCTTCGGGGTCTGGGCTGCGCCGTTCGCCTTCGCGAGGGCCTTCGGCTGCATGCTCTTGATGTCGATGACGAAGACGACCGAGTCGCTCTTCGTGAGGTTCAGCTGCGAGAGGTTGCTCGTGCCGCCGAACGCCGTGGCGGCGGGAGCGGCGTAGGCGACCCGAGAGCCGACCGGCAGGCACTCGATGGCGTCGGTGAAGGCCGGGAACTGCTGTGAGCCGCCGAGCTCGAGCGACGGCGCCGCCTGGGTCGCGTCGTAGCCGAGCGGGCTGGTGAGCTGCTCGCCGCTCGTCGCGTTGTAGGCCGAGAATGCGATCGTCACGGTGCGGCCGGCCTCGGTCTTGTCACCCGTGCCCTTGATGAGCACGGAGCGCTGCTCCTTCGACGCCTTCAGCCCCTTGTCGAAGGTGATCTTCGGCGCGCTCTTCTGGTCGCCCGTGGCCTTGATCGAGTCGGAGGCGGTGCCGGAGCCGAGGGTGCATGCGGCAGCGGCAGCGCCGGCCGACGGCTTCGAGTCGCTCTTCGCCTTCGAATCGCCGTTGCCGGCGCAGGCGGTCAGCAGAAGAGCGGAGGCCGCCGCGAGGACGACGAGGGAGACGGATTTGCGCACGAAAGAACTTCCGGTTCGAGGGGTGGAAGCTCACAGTCTGCACTACGGACTTATCCGGAGTCTCAAGATCGCGTGCACGTATGGTGGGCGCGTGCCGATCAGCCGCGCCACCGTCTGGACCGCTCGCGCCGCCGCCGCGGCGGTGCTGCTCGTGATCGCCGCAGCCCTCACCACACTGTCCGTCCAGACGGTGCACGAGAGCCGCGCCGACACCGCGCCGCGCAGCACGAACGTCGACGACGCCGCCGATCTGCCGCCGTTCCGGGCCGGCGAGCTCATCAGCGACGACGCGTTCTACAACGCCGACGCGATGACGCGGGCCGGCGTCGAGCAGTGGCTGCTGCGCATGCCCTGCTCCCCCGCGGACGACTCCCCATGCCTGGCTTTCTTCCACCAGAAGACGGCGACGCGCGCGGCGAACGACAACTGCGAGCGCTACACCGGCGGCCGCGACGAGACGGCCGCCGCGATCATCACGAAGGTCGCCCACGCATGCGGCATCAGCCCGCGCGTGCTGCTCGTGCTCGTGCAGAAGGAGCAGTCGCTCGTCACCCACCCGAGCGCGTACGGCTACGAGCGCGCGACCGGGTATGCGTGCCCCGACACCGCCGACTGCGACGAGAAGTACTTCGGATTCATCAACCAGCTGTACTCCGCCGCGTGGCAGTTGCGCGAATACAGCAACCCGAAGGACGACTGGCCCATCGCGCCGGGGGCGGCGAAGGTGCAGTACTCCCCCGACGCGTCCTGCGGGGCATCCGTCGTCGACATCGCCAACCAGGCCACCGCGAACCTGTACCTCTACACGCCCTATCAGCCGGACGAGTACACGCGCGCCCACCCCGACGGGCCCGCGCGCGCCTGCTCGGCCTACGGCAACCTCAACTTCTTCCGCCTGTACAACGCCTGGTTCGGCGACTCGCGAGCGGTCCGGTTCCCCGAGTGGTGGGGCCCCTGTCTCGACAATGTCGGCGGTGTCGCATGCCGCCCCGGGAATTGATCTGCGATTACCCTTGGCCGAATGGCACTCGAAGCTGACACCTCCGAGCCGGCGGATGACCGCGAGACCGATCTCGACGACGAGGCGCCCGCTGCTCCGGACATCCGTCACGCCAATCGCGGTCTCTACACGCTCGCCCGCCTGACCATCGCGCCGCTCGCACGAGCGATCTTCCGACCGCGGGTCATCGGCCGCGGCAATGTGCCGAAGCGGGGGCCGGTCATCATCGCGAGCAACCACCTCTCGTTCATCGACTCGGTCGCGATCCCGATGGTCGCCCCGCGCCGGGTGCGCTTCCTCGCCAAATCGTCGTACTTCGACGGCACGGGGTTCCGCGGCGAGCTGCAGCGCCTGTTCTTCAGCTCGGTCGGTGCGATCCCCGTCGTGCGGGGGGCGGGCAGCGCGGCGCAGTCGGCGCTCGACCAGTCGCGTCGCATCATCGAGTCGGGTGACGCCTTCGCGCTCTACCCGGAGGGCACGCGGTCACTCGACGGCCGGCTCTACAAGGGCCGCACGGGGGCCGCCTGGCTCGCGCTGACCACCGGCGCGCCCGTCGTGCCGGTCGGACTCAAGCGCACCAACGACTTCCTGCCCGTGGGCGCCAAGATCCCCCGCCGCGTGCGCATCTCGATCGAATTCGGCAAGCCGCTCGATCTCACTCACTTCGGGCCCGCCGACTCGGGCAAGGCGCGCCGGCTCGCAACCGACGAGATCATGGCGGCGATCCAGGCGCTGTCGGGCCAGGAGTTCGCGGGGGCCTACAACGAGGCGCCGCCGAGCGGCACCGTCGAGCGCGTCAAGCGGATGCTGCACCCGGAGCGGCTGTAGCCGAGCCGGTCGCCTCGGCGCCGCCCGCCGTCGCGCCTGCGGCCGGTGCGGCGACCGTGATGTGCGGCTCGTGGCCGACCGGGAAGTTCACGGACGAGGCGATGAAGCACATGCGCTGCGCCTCGCGGTGCAGCTCCTCGGCGAGCGCGAGCTGCGAGGCATCCGTGATCACCACGCGCGGCCGCAGCGTGACCGAGGTGAAGTGCCCGCCGCCGTCTGGGGTCTGGGCCATGGTGCCGACCGCGTCGTCGGCGTAGTCGACGACCGTCACGCCGGCCGTGGTCGCGGCGTGCAGGTAGCTGAGCATGTGGCACTGCGACAGCGAGGTGAGCAGCAGCTCCTCGGGATTCCAGCGGTCGCGGTCGCCGCGGAACGACGGGTCGGCGCTTCCTGCGATCTCGTGCTTGCCTGCGGCGCTGACCGTGTGGTCGCGGCCGTAGTCGCGGTAGCCGCTGGTCCCGGTGCCGCGATTTCCGCTCCAGCGCACGGCGACGGCGTAGTGGTGCTCGAGTGCCATGCGGCCAGTCTGTCACCCGGGGTGGGGCCCGCGCCGCCGCTAAACTTCCTGCATGACCGACACGACGACGCCAGCGCCGCCCGCCGAGTACACCGTTCCGCAGGAGCGCCGCGTCGTCACCGAGATCCCCGGCCCGAAATCGCGCGCGCTGCACGCGCGCCGCGAGGCCGTCGTCGCCGCCGGTGTGTCGAGCGCTCTGCCGGTCTACATCGCTCGCGCCAACGGGGCCGTTCTCGAAGACGTCGACGGCAACCGCTTCCTCGACCTCGGCGCCGGCATCGGCGTCACGACGGTCGGCCACACGCAGCCCGAGGTCGTCGCGGCCGCGACAGCGGCGCTCGGGTCGCTCACCCACGGCATGGCGACGATCACGCCGTACGAGTCGTATGTGCAGGTCGCCGAGTTGCTCGCGCAGCACACGCCCGGCGACTTCCCGAAGAAGTCGATCCTCGTGAACTCAGGCGCGGAGGCCGTCGAGAACGCGGTCAAGATCGCGCGGAAGGCCACGGGGCGGCGCGCGGTCGCGGCGCTCGAGCACGCCTATCACGGCCGCACCAACCTCACGATGGCGATGACCTTCAAGGCCATGCCGTACTCGGCCGGGTTCGGGCCGTTCGCGCCCGACGTCTACCACGCGCCGGGCTCCTATCCGTTCCGTGACGGGCTGAGCGGGGCGGATGCCGCCGCGCGCACGATCCTCTACCTCGAGAAGCACATCGGCGCGTCCGACCTCGCCTGCCTCGTCGTCGAGCCGATCCAGGGCGAGGGCGGGTTCATGGTGCCCGCCGACGGCTATCTGCCCGCACTGCAGCGCTGGTGCAACGACAACGGAGTCGTGTTCGTCGCCGACGAGATCCAGACCGGCATGGCACGCACCGGCGCCTACTACGCGAGCGAGCACTTCGGCCTCGTGCCCGACGTGGTGCTGACGGCGAAGGGCATCGCGGGCGGCTTGCCCCTCGCCGCTGTCACCGGCCGCGCCGAGATCATGGATGCCGCACACCCCGGCGGCCTCGGCGGCACCTTCGGCGGGAACCCCGTCGCCTGCGCCGCCGCGGTCGCCGTGTTCGAGCAGATCGAGGCGCGGGGGCTGCTGGCCGAGGCCCGGCGCATCGACGCCACGTTCCGGCCGCTGATCGAGCAGCTCAGGGCGAAGCACGACGTGGTGGGCGACGTGCGAGGAATCGGGGCGATGCTCGCGATCGAGCTCGTCGAACCCGGCACCCGCGACACCAGCAGAACGCCGCACGCGACCGCAGTGCCGGCGATCATCGCGCACGCGGCGCAACAGGGCGTGCTGCTGCTGTCTGCCGGCACGTACGGGAACGTGCTGCGCTTCCTGCCGTCGCTCGCCGTCACCGACGCGCACCTCGAAGACACCGCCCGCATCATCGACGACGCGCTGGCGGCGCTGTGAGCGACCGCGTGCAGACCCCGGCCCACGGCCTTTCCGACCTGACCGCAGGCTCGACGCGCGCGGCCGAGACCGCGACACTCGCGGACTCGGCCGAGCTCGCCGTCGTCGTGCGCGGCGACTTCGTCGAGTCCCGCCACGCGGGCAGCGCCGTCGTGCTCGGGCAGGACGCCGCCGTCCTGCGAACGGTCGGCGACCCTTCGGCACCCGTGTTCGCACGGTCGTCGCTCAAGCCGATCCAGGCGCTGGCCGCGCTCTCGGCCGGCGCCGAGCTCGAGGGCCCCGAACTCGCGGTCGCCGCGGCGAGCCACACCGGAACCCCGGCGCACGTCGCAGCGGTGCGCAGCATCCTCGCGAAGGCGCAGCTGCCCGAGAGCGCCCTGCGATGCCCCGCCGTCATGCCGGCCGATGGCGAGGCGCGCGCCGGCGTGCGCTCCTCGGGCGGCGGCCCCGCGCCGATCCATATGGAGTGCTCCGGCAAGCACGCCGCCATGCTGCTCGCCTGTGTCGCGAACGGGTGGGACGTCGAGGGGTACCTCGACCCCGAGCACCCCATGCAGAAGCACATCGTCGACACGATCGAGCGGCTGACCGGTGAGAAGGTGGCGAACGTGGCCGTCGACGGCTGCGGCGCCCCCACCTTCGCGGTGACGCTCACCGGGCTCGCCCGAGGCATCCAGCGCATCGCCACGGCGCAGGCGTCGTCGCCGTTCCCGCTCTACAAGAAGGCGGCGGCGGTCACGCAGGCGATTCGCGACTTCCCCTGGGCGATCCACGGTCAGGGCCGCAGCGACAGCGTGCTCGTCGAGCGCCTCGGCGTGCTCGCGAAGCGGGGCGCCGAGGGCCTTCAGGTCGTCGCCGCGCCCGACGGCACGACCGTCGCGCTCAAGGTGCTCGACGGAGCCCACCGCCCGGCAACCGTCGTCGCGCTCACGCTGCTCGTGAAGGCGGGCGCCCTTCCTGCCGCGCCTGTCGCCGCTGTGCTGCCCGACGTCGTCGGCGCCGTGCTGGGTGGCGGGCAGCCTGTCGGAGAAGTGCGACCGGTCGTGTAGACCTGCCCACCGATTCCGCTGCTTACTGAGTCGCTTGGAACGGAATCCGCAGTATTCACCGGACCAGACTGTCGATCTCAGCCCCGCGCACGCTAACCTGAGGCGTGGCCCACGAGGCCGCCCGCCGACGACAGGAGCGACATGCGCATCGGAGTACCCCGCGAGATCAAGGACAACGAATTCCGCGTGGCGATCACGCCCGCCGGAGTGCACGCTCTGACCGGCAGCGGCCATCGCGTCGTCGTCGAGTCGGGAGCCGGGCTCGGCTCGTCGATCACCGACGAGGAGTACCGCGACGCCGGCGCGGTCATCGAGCCGGACGCCGCCGCGGTCTGGGCCGACGCCGAGCTCGTGCTCAAGGTGAAGGAGCCGATCGCAGCCGAGTACGAGCACTTCCGTGACGGTCTCGTGCTGTTCACGTACCTGCACCTCGCCGCCGACCGGCCCCTGACGGACGCGCTCGCGGCCGCCGGCGTGACCGCGATCGCCTATGAGACGGTGCAGCTGCCGGAGCGGCAGCTTCCGCTCCTCGCGCCGATGAGCGAGGTCGCCGGAAGGCTGGCACCGATCGTCGGCGCCAGCACGCTGATGAAGCCCGCCGGTGGCGTCGGCCTGCTCGTGCCAGGCGTTCCGGGCACCCGCCCGGCCGACGTCGTGATCATCGGCGGAGGCGTCGCGGGTTCGAACGCCATCACGACCGCGGTGGGCCTCGGAGCGCAGGTGACCGTGCTCGACACCAACATCGGGCGGCTGCGCCAGCTCGACGACCTCTACCAGGGCCGGATCAAGACGATCGCGTCGAACCCCTTCGAGATCGAGAAGGCCGTCACCGCGGCCGATCTCGTCGTGGGGTCGGTGCTGATTCCCGGCGCCAAGGCCCCGAAGCTGGTCACGAACGACCTCGTGGCGCGGATGCGGCCCGGCAGTGTGCTCGTCGACATCGCGATCGACCAGGGCGGATGCTTCGAGGACAGTCACCCCACGACGCACAGCGCCCCGACGTTCCGCGTGCACGACTCGATCTTCTACTGCGTGGCCAACATGCCGGGGGCGGTCGCTCAGACCTCGACGTATGCGCTGACGAACGCCACTCTTCCGTACCTGCGGGCGATCGCCGGCCAGGGCTGGCGTCACGCCCTCGCCGCGGACCCCGCGCTCGCCCTCGGCCTGAACGTGCACGGCGGTGCGGTCGTGA
>NZ_JBLRDT010000067.1:0-13375 GCF_057512245.1 Gryllotalpicola sp. CP2-P1 | reverse complement strand
GACATCCCAGCGATGGTGGATGACGTCGTGCGCGAAGTATGCCGCGAGCGACGCGACCGTGAAGCGCGAGCCGTCGGTGCGTCGCCCCGTGCGACCGAGCTCGGCGTCGGGCACCAGCTCGAAGGCATCCGCGATCGCATGGCCCGCGGCCGCCAGCTCGCGCGCGACCCGCACGGGCGACTGGGACCGGTAGTCCGCCCGCACGGCCGTGTCGTCCTGGTCCCAGTTGAGGAAGTCGGGGTCGGTGAGCACGAGCATGAGGTTGAGCCGCGCGTGCATGATGCGGAATACGTCGCGGGTGTGCGCGGCGTATTCGAGCGGCGACCACGTCGAGTCGTCGGGGCGCACGCCGAGGGCTGCGGCCGAGCCGGCCGCCGCCGAGCCGTCGCCGCCTTCGAGAACTCCCTGCCAGAACTCGACGGCCTCACGCGTCACGCGGGGAACGTCTCCATAGCTGATCGCCGCGGGGTCGAACCCGCACTCGGGGCAGGCGCGCTCGAGCACCCAGGTCCAGTTCTTCGTGTCAGGCGTGATGGGCACTGGCTCAGTATCGCAACGACGGGCTAGTACTCGGGCTGGATGTCTGCGATCGCGGCGAGCGCGGGGGTGAGTGCGCCGCCTGCGGCGTTGCACCCGGTCTCGTGCGGCAGCACCGCGCCCAGCTGCTGAGCCGTCCACGGCAGGCCGATCGCCGGCTGCTTCTTGCCCGACTCGGCCGGCGCCTTCGACGCGATCGAGGCGAGCTGCAGGGCGACCAGCCGGGCGAAGTTCGCGCCGGGCGTCGAGTTGTTCACCATGACGACGACGGTCAGCCCCGACTTCGGGTCGGAGTACGCGGCGGTCGCATAGCCCGGCACCGCGCTCGCGTGCCCGATGAGGGGCCCCATCTTCTCGACCCCGAGCCCGTACTGCGCCCACGACGGCATCGACTTCGACATGATCACGCTCTTCTGCTGCTGCGCGGCGAGTTCGTCGGGCAGCAGGGCGCCCGCCGCGACGGCGTGCACGAGCGAGGCCGTGTCTGTCAGGTTGCTGACCAGACCGCCGGCCTGCTGCATCGCCGTCGGCGAGAGCTTCGTGTCGTCATCGAGCACCTTGCAGTTCGTCGCTCCGGTCACGGGGTCCCTGTCGGCCGCGTATCCGCTGGCGACCGGGCTCGGCAGCGCCGAGGTGCTCGGAAGGGTCGTCGTGTCGCTGATGCCGAGCGGCCCCGTCACGTACTTCTCGTAGAGCGACGGCCATGACTCGTGGGTCGCGGTCTGCAGCGCGAGGCCGAGCAGCACGAAGCCGGCGCTCGAATACGACCACTTCTGACCGGGGGCACCGGTGCGCGCCTGGCCGAGCCCGCTGTTGATCAGCTCGACCGCGTCCCAGGTGCGCGTCGGGTTCGTCACCATCTGCGGCGCGAGCTCGCCCCAGTAGTCGGCGAACCCCGAGGTGTTCTGGCACAGTGCGCCGAGGGTGAGCCCGTTCAGGCCCACCATGCGCGGCAGATAGGTCGACACCGGGTCGTCGAGCTTCACCTTCTTGTCGCCCACGAGCCCGAGCAGCACGGTGCACGTCGCGGGTTTCGTGATGGACCCGATGCGGAACGACGCGTCGACGTCCATGGGCGCCGCGTTCTTCTCGCGTGACGCGTGGCCGGATGCCGCCGTCCACGTTCCCGACCAGGGGGCCCACACGCCGGCGACCCCGCCGCTGGCGCCCGCCAGCTTGACCGCATTGTCGAGCACGTGCTGCAGTTGCTTGGTCGTGCTGCTCGGCATCCGATCGCCGGTCTGCGCTCCGATCGCGGTGACGCTGGCGCCCGCCACATTGCCGCACCCGGCGAGCAGCAGCGCGCTCATGCCGAGAGCGATCGCGGCAATCGCGCGGCGCGCGCGCAAAGCAGGACGGACGTCAGACGCCATGCCCACCACCCCTCGTGCAGCAGCAGTCTGTGAGTTCGAGTCTATGCGTGCGTCTACGGTCATCCATACGCCGATCGGATGACTCCGCGACGGTGTTACGAAGCCGTGACCGCCACGCGCGGCGCACGCCCCGCGTCGGCCATGAACCGCTCGACGTCCTTGTCGACCCAGATGTCGGAAGGGCGCAGCGGCCGGGTCAGATAGAGCCCCTCGAGCGCCGTGATGCGGCTGAGTGCGACGTAGGTCTGCCCGGGGCTGAACGCACGCGAGCCGAGGTCGACGATCGCCTGGTCGTAGGTCTTCCCCTGCGATTTGTGGATCGTCACCGCCCACGCGAGGCGCAGAGGGAACTGCGAGAACTCGGCAACGACCTCTTTCTCGAGCTTCTTCGTCGCCGGATCGTAGCTGTACTTGTGCCGCTCCCACGTGGCCGGCTCGACCTCGTAGCGCACGCCGTCGATCTCGACCTCGACGTTGGCGGTGATCTTGGTCACGGTTCCGATCGAGCCGTTCACCCAGCGCACCTCGCCCTGCCCCTGGGTGTCGTTGCGCAGGAACATCACCTGCGCGCCGACCTTCAGCTCGAGCGCTTCGTCCGCCGGGTAGTTGCGGCCGCCGAAGTCACCCGAGATCTCTGCCTTGGCGGTCTGCAGCCGCCCCGGCAGCCGCTGCAGCTGCGCCTGGTTGATGCGGTTGACCGAGTCGTTGCGGCTCGCCAGCGTGATGACCCCGTCGCGCGGCGCCGGGCGAGCGCCCACCGTGTTCAGCCTGTCCGCGATCTCCTTCGTGACCATGCCGTGCCGCACCGCGTTGAGCATGTACTTGAACTCGGCCTCGTGCTGCCGGTGCACCTCGCCGAGCTCGACGATGCGCAGCTCGGCCGTTTGCCACACCTTCGCGTCGAAGAACCACATCGAGCGGTAGGTGTCGGCGAAGTACTCGCGCTCTTCCTGGCTGCCGGGCACCGGCGCCAGCTGGTACGGGTCGCCGAACAGCACGACCTGAACGCCGCCGAACGGCTCCTTCCGCTTCCGCGCCTGGCGCAGGCTGCGGTCGATCGCGTCCATCAGATCGGCGTTGACCATCGACACCTCGTCGATCACGAGCGTGTCGATCGTGTTGAGCAGCTTCTTCAGCTCGTCGGACTGGTCGATCGCCTGGTCGGCGATCACGCCGATCGGCAGTCGGAACAGCGAGTGGATCGTCTGCCCGCCGACGTTCAGGGCGGCGACGCCCGTCGGCGCGCTGATCACCAGCTGCTTCTCGGTGTTCCACGCGAGGTGGTTCAGCAGCGTGGACTTGCCCGTGCCGGCGCGGCCGGTGACGAACACGTGCTCGCGCGTCTTCTCGATCAGGTCGAAGACGGCCTGCTGTTCGCGAGAGAGTCGGGGCACCGATTCAGATTAGTTGCCTGGGACTCCGTCGCCGTTGATATCCCCAGGCACGCCGCCCGGCGCCGCGGCGTTGAACGCCCGCTGGCGATTCAGCAGCTCTTGCTGCTGCATCAGCGCGAGCTGGCCCTGCAGCAGCTGCGCCTTCGCGAGATCGCCCTCGCGCGTCGCCTTCAGGATCTCGCCGGGCAACTCGAGCATCGCTTCGCGGTAGGCCGCGATCTTCTTCCGATCGCGCAGCAGGCGGTAGATCGTGAAGACGATTCCAGCCAGCACCGCCAGCGCAACGACCCCGAACAGGACGGGGAACAGCATGGCGATCAGGTCGAAGCCGCTCGGCTCAAGGGGATTGCTCGGATCAGGCATCCGTCGCCCTGCCTCTCATGTGGTTGGCACGAGCATACGGGTGCCGCTCAGCGGCGCGAGGAATCCCGTTCGGCCATGCGCTGCAGCATCGCGTTGTATTCGGCGACGTCGGCGTTGCCGGTGCGATCGGACGCCCGGTCCTTCCGCTTCGTCTCGCGCGCGTCGCTGCGGCTCCATTGCAGGGCGACGATGATCGCGAGCACCAGCGTCGGAAGCTCGCCGATGCTCCACGCGATGCCGCCGGCGACGTACTGGTCGTGCATCGGCGTCGCGCCCCAGTTGCGGCCCATCGCCCCGAACCAGTCGGCGAGGAACAGCCCGGACGCCGTCATGATCGTGAGTCCGAAGAAGGCGTGCACCACCATCGTTCCGAGCAGCAGCACGAGCCGGAACGGGTAGGCGAGCCGGAACGGCACCGGGTCGATCCCGATGAGCGACTGGACGAAGAGGTAGCCGGTGATGAGGAAGTGCACCGTCATCCACTCGTGCCCGAGATGGTTCTCGGTCGCCCAGCGGAACAGCGGCGAGTAGTAGAAGACCCAGAGACTGCCCACGAACAGCAGCGCAGCGATGAACGGGTTGGCGAGGATGCCTGCGATCTTGCTGTGCACGGCGAGCAGAATCCACTCGCGCCCGCCGCGCGAGCCGTCCGTGCGCTTGGCGATCGCGCGAGCCGCCAGGGTGACCGGCGCGCCGGGGACGAGCAGCAGCGGAACGACCATCATGAGAGCCATGTGCATCGTCATGTGCGCGGAGAACAGGTAGTCGACGTAGACCGCGATGCCGCCGCTCGTGATGTAGGCGAGCACGAGCATGCCGACGATCCACGAGATCGTGCGGCCGAGGGGCCACGCGTCGCCGCGGCGGCGCAGGCGCAGCACGCCCGCGACATAGAAGACGATGCCGAACGCGGCGACGAGCAGCCAGATCGGGTCGACGTTCGCGCCGAAGAGCAGCGTGCGCAGCGTCTCGGGCGGCGGCAGCGGCTGCCCCGTCAGAATCTCGGCGGGCGTCGTGCCGATGGGCACCTGCTGAACGGGCGTGGCGGTGCGGGCGAGTGCGGCGGCGATGCCCGAGGCGACTCCCATGAACGCGAGCTCGGCCGCCACGAGCGCCCAGAACGGCCCTCGGCCGGCGCTCGTGCGCAGGCGGGCGATCAGCCATCTGCGCTGCAGCACGCCGAACAAGCCCAGGATGATGAGCACCGTCACCTTGCCGATGACGAGCAGGCCGTACGGGGTGAGCAGATTCGCCCAGGTGCCGACTCGCAGCTGCGCGTTGAGGAAGCCGCTGAAGGCCACGACGATGAAGCAGATCAGGGCGAGGCTCGAGTAGCGGGCGAGCACGGTCGGAAGCCGGTCGCCGCCGAGCGTTTTGCGCAGCAGCACGAGCGTCAGCAGGCCGCCGATCCAGACGGCGGCGCCGACGATGTGCAGGCCGAGCGACGTGATCGCGAGGTTGTGGCCGCTCGTGCCTGCGGCATGCCCCTGCAACGCGATGGGAACCAGCGAGCCGGTGGCGAGCAGAGCGACGAAGACGAGAGCGGTCTGGTTGCGGACCGCGAAGCACAGCACCGTGGTCGCCGCGGCCGCGAGCGTCGTGATGCCCCATGCCTGGCCCAGGGCGATGCTCGAGACGAACTGCATGAACTGGTTGCTGAAGGCCTCCGTCGCCGCAAGGCGCGTGCCCGTCGCGTCGCTGAACGAGAGCACCGTGACGACGCCGGAGGCGACCGCCATGACGGCGGCAGATGCCGCCGCGACATCGAGGGCGCGGCCGAACTCGGGCCTCTTCGCGCTCAGGGCGAAGATCGACAGCACGAGCGCCCCGATCATGCCCGCAGACGACAGATCGACCACCAGCTTCGTGAGCGGCAGACCCCACCTCACCACCGGGCCGGGGTCGCTCAGTGCGAGCGGCGCGCTCGCCCCGCCGAAGGCGAGGGCGGCGATGACCGCGGCGAGCGCCGCGACGACGAGTGCGACGGGCCCTGCGACGCGCTGCGCTCTGTTCACCGCACCAGCGTAGTTCGCGGTGCCTTGGAGCTTTCCTGGCACGGTCGCGCGCACGAAAAAGGCGCCCACCGCGGTGAGCGCCTTCCTCTGTGTGGTGCGGTCTTACTTGACGGCAGCCTTGAGCTTCGAGCCCGCGGTCAGCTTGACGCGCTTGCCGGCCGGGATCTTGATCTCGGCGCCGGTCTGCGGGTTGCGGCCCGTGCGAGCGGCGGTCGCCGAGCTCTCGGCGGCGAGCCAGCCGGGGATCGTGACCTTGCCGCCGTCGGCAACGGTCTTCGCGATCGTCGCGAAGAAGGCGTCGATGACGCCGCCGACGACGGTCTGGCTCTGGCCGGTCTCACCGGCGACCGCAGCGACGAGCTCGGTCTTGTTCAGCGACTTGTCAGCCATGGGGTGTCCTCCTCGGACTACTGCTGCGTCAGCAGCGTCTGTGTTCAGTGATGAAACGGTTGGCCCACAGGGAGGCTGGTGTTCCGGCCCCCTCCGGCCACGGCCAAAGTAGCATCACACCCGCGTGAATCCGCGGAATTTCGGCGTGTTGCGGCAGTGAAAGGATGTCGTCATGAGCCATCGCGACGACAGGAATCCGATCAGAACGACCCGCGGAAGCGTCGCGGTGACGAATGCCCGACTCGTTCCCGTCTCGGCAGAGCCGATCGAGAACGGCACGATCGTGGTTGTCGATGGTGTGATCCAGGCGCTCGGCGCCGGGGTCGAGATCCCCTCGGGCATCCCTGTCGTCGACGCGGGCGGCAAGCCGGTCTACCCCGGCTTCATCGAGGCGCACGGCCATCTCGGCGTCCACGAGGAGGCCGAGGGCTGGGCGGGCAACGACACCAACGAGATGACCGACCCGAACGGCGCGGGCCTGCGCGCCATCGACGGCATCAACATCGAGGACGAGGGCTTCCGCGACGCCCTCAGCGGCGGAGTCACGAGCGCCGTGATCAAGCCCGGCTCGGGCAACCCGATCGGCGGGCAGACCGTTGCGATCAAGACCTGGGGCGGGCGCACCGTCGATGAGCAGGTGATCGCGGATGCCGTGTCGGTGAAGTCCGCGCTCGGCGAGAACCCGAAGCGGGTCTACGGCGACAGGAAGCAGCTGCCGTCCACGCGGCTCGGCGTGGCATCCGTCATTCGCTCCGCGTTCGTCGACGCACAGAACTACCGCGCCAAGCGCGAGGCCGCGGCGGCCAAGGGCGAGGCGTTCGAGCGCGACCTCGCAAAAGAGACCCTGGTGCGCGTGCTCGACGGCGAGCTCGCCTGGGACCAGCACACCCACCGCGCCGACGACATCGCGACGGCACTGCGGCTGGCCGACGAGTTCGGCTACCGCCTGGTGATCAACCACGGCACCGAGGGTGCCGAGCTCGCCGACGTGCTCGCCGAGCGCGATGTGCCGGTGATCTTCGGGCCGCTCTTCACGACCCGCTCGAAGGTCGAGCTGCGCAAGCGGGCGATCGTGAACCTGGGGCGGCTGGCCGCGGCGGGCGTGCGCGTCGCGATCACGACGGACCACCCGGTCGTGCCGATCAACTTCCTCGTGCACCAGGCGTCGCTCGCCGTGAAGGAAGGGCTCGACCCGCGCACCGCCATCGAGGCGCTGACCGTCAACCCGGCCTCCTTCCTCGGCCTGCGCGAGCGCGTCGGGGCGCTCGAGCCCGGCCTCGACGGCGACCTCGTGATCTGGTCGGGCGACCCCCTCGACGTCAACTCGCGCGCCGAGCAGGTCTACATCACGGGCACGCGCGTGTACTCGTGGGATGCCGCACGCGGCGGTGCCGTCGTGGAGCGCTCCGCCCGCTTCGCCTAGCAACTAGTTCCCGTTCCGGACGGATGCGCCCGGGGCCGCGGGCGCGCATGTCCGGAACGGGAACGAGTTGGCGCCGGGCACGACGAAGGCCCCCTGGAGAACCAGGGGGCCTTCGTGAGAACTGCTTACCAGCTCGACTTGGTGATGCCGGGCAGCTCGCCGTTGTGCGCCATCTCACGGAAGCGGACACGCGAGATGCCGAACTTCGAGAGGACGCCGCGGGGGCGGCCGTCGATCTGGTCGCGGTTGCGCAGGCGCACCGGCGACGCGTTGCGCGGCAGCTTCTGCAGCCCGACGCGAGCGGCCTCGCGCTCCTCATCGGTGGAGTTCGGGTTCACGAGCTGCTTCTTCAGCTCGAGGCGCTTCGCGGCGTAACGGGCGACGACAGCCTCGCGCTGCTTGTTGCGGGCGATCTTGCTCTTCTTAGCCATATTCCTTAGCGCTCCTCACGGAACTCGACGTGCTTGCGGATGATCGGGTCGTACTTCTTCAGCACGAGGCGATCGGGGTCGTTGCGGCGGTTCTTCTTGGTCACGTAGGTGTAACCGGTGCCGGCCGTCGAGCGGAGCTTGATGATCGGGCGGATGTCCTGCTGCTTGGCCATTAGATCTTCTCCCCACGGGCCAGGATGTCCTTGACGACGGCCTCGATGCCGCGGGCGTCGATGACCTTGATGCCCTTGGCGGACACGTTCAGGGTGACGTTACGGCGAAGCGAAGGGACGAAATACGTCTTCTTCTGGATGTTCGGGTCGAAACGACGCTTCGTGCGTCGGTGCGAGTGCGAAATGGTGTGACCGAAGCCGGGGGTGGCGCCGGTCACCTGGCACACTGCTGCCATGTGATTCCTCCATCACTACCGATGCCCCAGAAGGGGCATCCCAAGATCTCTTGTCGGCACACGCCCGCCACCTTTTTTCGCGAAAGGGGGATCGGTGTGTGCGAACCGGCTCGAGGAGTCCGAGCCAGACAAACATCCAGTCTACGGGACGGCGTGTCGCGGCACCAAATCGCGGCGAGCGCGGCTATGCGGATGCCTGTGCCGAACGCGCCTGCGCGGAACAGTCGCGGCACAGGCCGAACACGTCGACGACGTGCTGCGGCTCGGTGAATCCATTCGCGCTCGCGACCTGCTGGGCCCATTCCTCGACCGCATCGGCCTCGATCTCGACCGTGAGCCCGCAGTTGCGGCAGATGAGGTGATGGTGGTGGCCCGTCGTGGAGCACGCGCGGTAGAGCGCCTCGCCTTCCGGCGACTGCAGCGAGTCGGCCTCGCCCTCGACGGCGAGCGACGCGAGCGCGCGGTACACGGTCGCGAGCCCGATGGGGGAGCCGCCGTCGCGCAGATTCGAATAGAGGCCCTGCGCGCTGATGAAGCCGTCGCTCGAGCCGAGCGCCTCGCGCACGGCCTCGCGCTGCCAGGTGTTGCGCTTCGCGGTCGTCATGCCGCCACCTTCATGGGGGCGGCCGGCTCGGGCATCCGGCGCCCGGAAACGCCGCGACGCGCACGCGACGCGCCGATCACGCGGCAGACGACGTAGATCGCGAACGAGATCGTCGTGACATACGGGCTGATCGGGACAGAGCCGCCGAGAGCCAGCAGGATGCCGCCGACCATCGACACCACGCCGAACAGCACGCTCAGCAGCGGCACCACGAGCGGCGAGGCGGAGACGCGCAGCGCCGCAGCGGCCGGGGTCACGAGGATCGAGAGCACGAGCAGCGCACCGACGATCTGCACCGACACCGCAACGGTCAGCCCCAGCAGCAGCATGAACACGATCGACAGCCCGCGCACCGGCACCCCGCGTGCGGCCGCGACGTCGGCGTCGACCGACGCGAAGCTGAGCGGGCGCCAAACGATGGCCAGCCCGACCAGCACGACGAGGGCGATGGCGATCAGCCAGCCGACCTGCGGGTCGTCGATCGCGACGATCTGCCCGGTGAGCAGCCCGAACTTGTTGGCGCTGCGCCCGGGGTAGAGGGCGAGGCACAGGATGCCGAGGCCGAGGCCGAACGGCATGAGCACCGCCGTGATGCTGTTGCGCTCGCGGGCCCGGGCACCGAGTGCGCCGACGAGCAGCGCGGCGACGAGCGAGCCCACGATCGAGCCCTGCACGACGCCGACGCCCAGCAGCAGCCCCGCCGAGGCGCCCGCGAACGAGAGCTCGCTGATGCCGTGCACCGCAAACGCCATGTCGCGGCTCATCACGAACACGCCGATCAGGCCGCCGATCACGCCGAGGACGGCGCCCGCGATGATCGAGTTGCGCAGCAGCACGAGTAGCTGGCCGTAGTCGCTGAAGTTGAAGATCTCGCCCCAGAGCTCCGCGTGCGTCACAGCACCACCACCTCGCTGTCGTCGGGGTTGTGGTCGCACACGGCCTCGTGCCCGGCGTCATGATGCTCGTCGTGGGGGGCGTGGCCGCTGTCGGGCGTGCCGACCACGATGATGCGGCCGCGCGCGCGGATGACGTCGACGGGCGAGCCGTAGAGCTCGCTCAGCACCTCGCTGCGCAGCACCTCGTCGGGGGCCCCGACGCGGAATCGCCCGCCCGCGAGATAGAGCACGCGATCGACGATGGGCAGCACGGGGTTCACGTCGTGCGTGACGAACAGCACGCCGAACCCGCGCTCGCGCCGGTGCCGGTCGATCAGCTCGCTCACGGCGCGCTGGTTGTTGAGGTCGAGTGAGGCGAGCGGCTCATCGGCAAGCAGCAGACGGGGGTCGGATGCCAGCGCCTGGCCGATGCGCAGGCGCTGCTGCTCACCACCCGACAGCGTCGAGACGGGCACGTTGGCGTAGTCGGTCGCGCCGACATCGGCGAGCAGTCGGTCGACCCGGCGGCGCTTGTCGCGGCTCGGCCAGAAGCCGTACGAGCGGCCGTCGACGCCGAGGCCCACCAGGTCGCGGGCGCGCAACGGCGTCCCCTCGTCCGCCAGCTTCTGCTGCGGCACGTACCCGATGCGCGAGTTCCCCGCCGTGACGGGCTCGCCGGCGACAAGCGCTTCGCCCGCGGTCAGCGGCTGCCGCCCGAGGATCGCACGCAGCAGGCTGGTCTTGCCCGACCCGTTGGCACCGAGCACCGCGATGAACTCACCAGGGGCGACGTCGAGGTCGAGCCCCTGCCAGAGCGTGCGGCGGTCGAAGCGCAGGGTCGCGCCCCGCAGGCTCAGGACCGGGCCGGCGGGGCGCTCACCTGCCGAGAGCTCAGTCGCCAAGCGCTGATCCGATCGCATCGAGGTTCGCGGTCATCCACTCAATGTAGTTCTTGCCCGTGGGCAGCGTCTCGGTCACCGGCACGACGGCGACGTTGTTCTGCTTGGCCGCCTTCAGCACGGCTTCGGTCTGCGGCCCCGTGGTCTGCTCGTTGTAGGCGAGCAGCTTCACGCGACCGCTGCTGTAGAGGTCGAGCGTCTGCTTCAGCACCGTCGGTGCGACATCCGTGTCGTTCTCGATGGCCTCACTGAACTTCTCGGGCGTGACGTTCTTCAGCCCGATCGCGTCGAGCATGTAGACGGGGACCGGCTCGGTGATGGTCACCGCCGTGCCCGCGTGCTCGCTCTTGAGGTGCGCTTCGGTCGCCTCGAGGTCGGCGAGCTTGCCGTCGAAGCTCGTCGCGTTGGCGTGGAAGTCGTCCGCCGCCGCGGGGTCGGCCTTCGCGAACGAGTCGGCCAGCTGGTCCGCCACCTTCTTGACGGTGGGGAAGTCGTACCAGAGGTGCTCGTTGAAGTCGCCCTCGCTCGGGTGCTGGTCATAGCCCGAGATGTCGGCGGCGACGAGCGTCGTCGGGTCGTTCTTGGACGCCTTCACCATGGTGCTGACGAAGTCGTCGTAGCCTCCCCCGTTCGAGATCACCACGTTCGCCTTCGAGATCGCGAGCTGGTTGCGGGCGTCGGCCTGGTACTCGTGCGGGTCCTTGTCGGGGTCGTCGATGATCGAGGTCACCTTCACGTGATCGCCGCCGATCGCACTCGCGACTGAGCCCCACACGTCTGTCGAGGCGACCACGTTGAGGCTTCCGGACTTCGCTGGGTCGGAGGCGTCGGATGCGTCGGTGGAGCAGCCCGCCAGGACGAGGGCCGCCGCGGCGAGAGCGACGGGAGCAATGAGGCGCGTTCGATTCACGTCTGCGACGTTACGCCTTATTGATAATGATTGTCAAAACCAGCAGGGCGGCGAGCGGATGCCTGCGCCGCACCTCAGCGCGGCAGGGTGGCCGTCACCGCGAGAATCCGCTCGATCGACTCCTCTTCGCCGATCGAGATGCGAATGCCGTCATCGAGGAACGGCCGCACCGCGATGTCGGCGTCGAAGAACGCGTCGGTCGCCGCGGTCGTGTGCGCCCCGGTCGGCAGCCACAGGAAGTTGCCCTGCGCCGCGGGAATGCTCCAGCCCTGCTCGATGAGCGCGCCGCGCAGGCGGTCACGACGGCTGACGATCTCGGCCACGCGCTCGTCGAGCGCGTCCTTCCTCTCCAGGCTCGCGAGGGCGGCGGCAAAGCCGAACTCTGTCACCGCGAATGGGATCGCGGTCGCACGCGCCGCGGCGAGCAGGCGGGCGGGCCCGATCGCGTAGCCGACGCGCAGCCCCGCGAGGCCGTAGGCCTTCGAGAACGTCCGGGTGATGACGAGGTTGGGGTAGCGCCCGAGGTAGGCCTCGCCGTCGACGGCGCTCGGGTCGGTGACGAACTCACGGTAGGCCTCATCGAGGACGACGAGCACCTCGGGGGGAACGGCGGCCATGAACGCCTCGAACGCCGCCGCGGGCACCGCGGGCCCTGTCGGGTTGTTCGGCGAGCAGACGACCACCACGCGGGTGCGCTCGGTGACCGCCGCGGCGAGCGCGGTGAGATCGTGCTCGAGCGTGTCGGTGAGCGGCACGCGCACGCTGGTCGCGCCGGTGACGGTGACGAAGCCGGGGTATGCCTCGAACGAGCGCCATGCGTAGACGATCTCGTCGCCGGGGGCGGCCGCCGCGAGGAACAGCTGCTGCAGCAGGGACGACGAGCCGGCGCCGACGATGACCTCGCTGAACTCGACGTCATAGCGGTCGGCCAGCGTGGTGCGCAGGGCCACGGCCGCGCCGTCGGGGTAGCGGTTGATCTCGACGTGCGCGGCCGCGGCCTCGAGCACACCGGGAAGCGCCGGGTACGGGTTCTCGTTGCTCGACAGCTTGAAACCGTCGGGCGAGGGCGAGCGCCCCTGCGAATAGGCCGTCAGCGCGGCGATCTCGGGGCGCAGACGCACATTCTCAGACACCCTTCAAAGGTAGCCGTGCGCCTGTCAGACTTTCGCCATGCGCTTCGTCGTGAAACTGCTGATCAACGCCTTCGCCCTCTGGCTCACCACGCTCATCGTCGCGGGCGTGCACGTGACGGCATGGAAGGACGGCTCGGGCTCGGCGCTCTTCTGGACCTACATCGTGCTCGCGCTGATCTTCGGCATCGTGAACGGCGTCGTCGGCACCGTGCTGCGCATCGTCGCCTTCCCCCTCTACATCCTCACGCTGGGCCTGTTCTCTCTGATCGTGAACGGGCTGCTCCTGCTGCTCGTGGAGTGGATCAGCGACCACTGGCTGCACTTCGGCCTCACCGTCGACGGCTTCTGGTGGGGCGTGCTCGGGGCCCTCGTGCTCGGCATCATCGGCTGGATCGTGGGGCTCATCTTCCGGCCCCTGACCCAGCGGCCTGACCCTCGCTGAGCCGCTCACCCCGCCAGAGCGTCACCTCGGCCGGGCCACCGCCCGTGAAGGCGGCGAGCTTCCCCCGCGCCGCGACGAGCCGAGGGTCGCTCGAGACATCCATCTCGGCCGCGGTGCGCGCGTAGCCGGTGAGCTCGTGCGCAGGCAGGACGCCGGAGCCCCGGGCGTCGGCCGGCG
>NZ_JBLRDT010000066.1:0-13526 GCF_057512245.1 Gryllotalpicola sp. CP2-P1 | reverse complement strand
CGTTCCGTTGGGGCGACCGCGTGCTCGTCGAAGAGCTGATCACCGGTCGTGAGATCGATATCGCCGTGCTCGAGACCCGCGAGGGCGTCGTGATCGGCCCGCCGCTCGAGATCCGGGCGCGCGGGTTCTTCGACTACGAGGCCAAGTACGGCGCGGCGCACGAGAGCGAGGTCGCCTTCGAGATTCCGGCAGCGGTCACCGCGCAGCAGCAGCGCCGGCTCGAGCAGGGCGCAGTCGCGCTCTATCGCGGCCTGGGCTGCCGGGGCGTCGCGCGGCTCGACTTCTTCCTCGACGAGCGCGGCTGGGTGCTCAACGAGGTCAACACGACGCCCGGGTTCTCGCCGGCGTCGCAGGTTCCCCAGATGTTCGCCGCCATCGGCATTCCCTACCCGCGGTTGCTCGACCTGCTCATTCGCGAGGCGCTCCGCTGACCACCGACGCCGTGCTCGCCGTCGGGTGAGGGGCCGTGTTAGCCTTTCCGCAATGTTCGGCCAGCTCCTCCTTAGCTGCCGCGCCGAGTCCTCGATCTAGAGGCCAGACTCGTCGCGGAGTTTTCTGTCGGCTTCTTTCCGGCTCAGGAAGTCATCCTGAGAACGACAGCGAGAGAGTTGTAAGCGATGAAGAACACCCAGCAGCCGAGCGCGATGCCGATCCACCGCTATCGCCCGTTCCACGAGCAGATCAAGGTCGACCTGCCCGACCGCACCTGGCCCACCAAGCACATCACCGAAGCGCCGCGCTGGTGCGCCGTCGACCTTCGCGATGGCAACCAGGCGCTCATCGACCCGATGAGCCCCGAGCGCAAGCGCATCATGTTCGACCTGCTCGTGAAGCTCGGCTACAAAGAGATCGAGGTCGGCTTCCCGAGCGCGTCGCAGACCGACTTCGATTTCGTGCGCAGCCTGATCGACGAGGGCGCCATTCCCGACGACGTCACGATCCAGGTTCTGACACAGAGCCGTGAGCACCTCATCAAGCGCACCTACGAGGCGATCGCGGGCGCGAAGCAGGCCATCGTCCACCTCTACAACTCGACCAGCATCCTGCAGCGCGACGTCGTGTTCCGCACCGACGTGCAGGGCGTGATCGACATCGCGCTGACCGGCGCCCGGCTGTGCCGCGAGTACGAGAAGACGATCCCAGAGACGCAGGTGTTCTACGAGTACTCGCCCGAGTCGTACACGGGCACCGAGCTCGAGGTCGCCGCGCGGATCTGCAATGAGGTGCTCGAGGTCTTCGAGCCGACCCCCGAGCGCAAGGTCATCATCAACCTGCCCGCCACGGTCGAGATGGCGACGCCCAACGTCTACGCCGACTCGATCGAGTGGATGTCGCGCCACTTGAACCACCGTGAGAACGTCATCCTCTCGCTGCACCCCCACAACGACCGGGGCACCGCGGTCGCCGCCGCCGAGCTCGGCTACCTGGCCGGCGCCGACCGCATCGAGGGCTGCCTCTTCGGCAACGGCGAGCGCACCGGCAACGTCGACCTCGTCACGCTGGGCGTCAACCTGTTCACGCAGGGCATCGACCCGCAGATCGACTTCAGCGACATCGACGACATCAAGCGCACGGTCGAGTTCTGCAACCAGCTGCCGGTTGGCGAGCGCGTGCCCTGGGGCGGCGACCTGGTCTTCACTGCGTTCTCGGGGTCGCACCAGGATGCGATCAAGAAGGGCTTCGAGCGCATGGCATCGGATGCCGCAGCCCGCGGCGTCTCGGTGGACGAGATCGAGTGGGCCGTGCCCTATCTGCCGGTCGACCCGCGTGACCTCGGCCGCAGCTACGAGGCGGTCATCCGCGTGAACTCGCAGTCGGGCAAGGGCGGCGTCGCATATCTGCTCAAGACCGACCACGCTCTCGACCTGCCGCGCATGCTGCAGATCGAGTTCTCGGGCGTGGTGCAGGCGAAGACGGATGCCGAAGGCGGCGAGGTCTCGAGCGACGAGCTCTGGGCCGTCTTCCAGGACGAGTACCTGCCCGCGGCCGATGCCGACGCCAAGTGGGGTCGCTTCGAGCTGCTCGGCACGAAGATCGACAGCGAGGCGACGGGGGAGTGCTTCTTCACCGCCCGCCTGCGCGACGGCGACGAAACCGAGATCGCGAGCGGCGAGGGCAACGGCCCGATCGACGCCTTCATCAACGTGCTCGCGCAGCGGGGCATCCACGTCTCGCTCTACGACTACGTCGAGCACACGATGAGCGCGAGCGGCGACGCGCAGGCGGCCTCCTACGTCGACCTCGACGTGAACGGAACGCGGCTGTGGGGTGTCGGCATCGACGCCAACACATCGATCGCGAGCCTCAAGGCGATCGTGTCGGCCGTGAACCGCGCCATCCGAGCGCAGCAGGCCGCGCCGTCGGCCGAGACCGAGCTCGTCGGCGCGTAGCGCTCTGCCACGAGCAGATCGGCCCTGGGCAGAAACCGCCCAGGGCCGATCTGCTTCTCGCGAGGGTGGAGTCATGACAGATGACGCACCCAAGATCCCGCTCTTCACCGAGCGCGTGCGCCGCGAGCTCTACGAGCAGCGGGTGCTCGTGCTCGACGGCGCGCTCGACGACGACAACGGCACGCTGCTCGCCACCTCGATGCTGAGCCTCGCCGCGGAGGACCCGGCGTCCGACATCGCACTCTGGATCCACTCGCCAGGCGGCTCGGTGCCGTCGATGCTCGCGATCAGGGACGTGATGCGGCTCGTGCCGTGCGAGGTGTCCACACTCGCCATCGGCATGGCGGCCAGCGCGGGTCAGTTCCTGCTGTCGGCCGGCACCCCGGGCAAGCGGCGAGCTCTGCCGCACGCGCGCATCCTGATGCATCAGGGCTCGGCCGGCATCGCCGGCTCTGCCGTCGAGCTCGAGATGCAGGCCGACGACCTTCGGCAGATGCGCGACACCGTGCTCGGTCTCATCGCCGACGACACCGGGCAGCCCTTCGAGCGGCTCTTCGAGGACTCGCTGCACGATCGCTGGTACACCGCACAGCAGGCGCTCGACTACGGGTTCATCGACGCCATCGTCGACAGCTTCGGCGAGATCGTGCCCGCGGGCCGCTCGCGGCTCGGCTTCGCGGCCGAGGAAGGGGCGCTGCGATGACCAGCTACACGATCCCGAACGTGATCGCACGCGACGCACGTGGTGAGCGCATCATGGACGTCTACTCGCACCTGCTCACCGAGCGCATCGTGTACCTCGGCACGCCGATCGACGCGGGTGTCGCGAACGCTCTGATCGCCCAGCTGCTGCACCTCGAGTCGGACAGTCCCGACAGCGACATCCAGCTCTACATCAACTGCGAGGGCGGCGATCCGAGCGCGATGCTCGCCGTCTACGACACCATGCAGTACATCCGCCCGCAGATCGCCACGACGTGTGTCGGCGAGGCGGTGTCGGTCGGCGCGGTGCTGCTCGCCGCCGGCGCACCGGGGAAGCGGGCCGCTCTGCCGCACACGCGCGTCATCCTGCACCAGCCGGCGGCGCAGGGACGCGGGGCGATTCCCGACCTGATCCTGCAGGCCGACGAGGTCGTGCGCATCCGGGCCGACCTCGAGCAGGTGCTGTCTCGCCACACCGGTCAGTCGGTCGCCACTCTGCGGGCCGACACCGACCGGGACCGCATCTTCACGGCGCCCGCTGCGCAGGCATACGGCCTCATCGACAACGTGATCGAGCGACGGTGAGGATGCCGCAGGCTACGCGGCCAGCGCGAAGAGCGCCGGGCCGCGGGGCGCGCGAGCGGGAGCGGTCTGCGCGTCGCGCAGACCCTCTGCCACCGCGACCGTCAGATCGAGCAGCGTCACGTCGAGCGCCTCCGCGACTGCGGCGATGACCTCGCTCGACGGCTCCTTGGCGCCGCGCTCGATCTCGGAGAGGTACTGCGTCGACACGCCCGCGCGGCGGGCCGTCTCGGTCAGCGTCTCGTCGCGCTCGTGTCGCAGCGTGCGCAGGTGCGCGCCGAGCATGTGCCGCCACAGCGGCTGACGGGCGAGACGGGGCTTCGGGGTCGTCTGAGGCGTCGGTTCAGGCATGCCTCATGCTAGGCCGGCGATTCGGCGGTGCCGCCGTCGTTCTGCTCTGGGCAGAACTCTGATGGTCAGGCCGTCAAGGTGTTGTCTACGGGTGTCAGCCGCGGGCGGCGAGCGAGAACGTCAGCGGCACGCGGTCGCGGCCCGTCGGCAGCATCCAGTTGCCGTCGAACGGGCTGCCCGTCTCTGTCTCCACCATCCAGGGCAGGGCCCTCCAGGGAAGCGTGTCCTGCTCGCCGAACGCCTCGATCGTGAGGCCGACGCCGAGCAGCACCCCGACGATCTCGGAGATCGGGTGCGGCCACTCGTAGTTCGTCGTGTTGCTGAGCGACGCGGTGCCCGCGTAGCTGAACTCGCTGTCGAAACGCAGCGGCTCGGCACCGCCGAAGTAGGGGTAGCGGACGACGAGCTCCTCGTCGGGCCGCTCGTCGTCGATCGTCGAGAACATC
Source organism: Gryllotalpicola sp. CP2-P1 (assembly GCF_057512245.1). Lineage (NCBI taxonomy): Bacteria > Bacillati > Actinomycetota > Actinomycetes > Micrococcales > Microbacteriaceae > Gryllotalpicola > Gryllotalpicola sp. CP2-P1. The sequence goes on along the minus strand of NZ_JBLRDT010000066.1, from coordinate 9,055 downwards.
GGGTGCGTGTCGCGCACATAGAAGAGTCCGCCAGGTTTGAGCAGGGCGCGGATGCTTCGCGCCCAGGCCGCGAGGTCAGGAAGCCAGGTCAGGGCGCCGATGCTCGTGTAGACCACGTCGAAGGTCTCGGCTGCGCCGAGCTGCTCCGCCACCGCGGCGGCCGCGTCATCCACCGTCGACTGCACGAAGCGACCCTCGAGCCCGGCGCGCCGGGCAAGCATCCGTGCAGCTGAAATCGCCTCGCCCGAGAAGTCGACGCCGACCACATGCGCGCCGAGGCGCGCGAAGCTCAGAGTGTCGGTGCCGATGTGACACTGCAGGTGCGCGAGCGAGAGCCCGTCGACCGAGCCGTTCGGCAGGTGCGGGGCCATCAGCCGCAGGTCGTCGCGCACGACGGTCGAGATGCGCGCGGCATCCGCCGCGAAGCCGTCGGTGTCGTACGCGACGAGATGGCCCTCGACGCGCTCGTCCCAGTTCGCCCGGTTCGCTTCGACGTGCGGGTCGCTCATGCGCCCTCTCCCTTTCCCTCGCCGCGTGGCACGGCCTTGTACACGGGAATGACCCCGGTCGTCGCCGGGTACTCCCGCGGCGTGACCTGGCGCCGCCGCAGCAAGCCGAAGCCGACCCGGGCGCGCGACAGCTCGATCGTGCGCTGCTCGGGAAGGCTCCAGCCGAACATCACCGCGAGCAGGCGCACGGCGGTCGTGACGGCCGCGCTGATCACGGCGCACCAGAACACCGAGCCGCCCAGGTCGCGCAGCAGCACGAGGGTCACCGTTCCGGCGCCTGCTGCGACCGCATAGAGCGAGCCGACGTGCATGACCGCGATCGGCATGCCGAGCAGGATGTCGCGCAGCATGCCGCCGCCGACGGCCGAGATCAGGCCGACGAAGGCCGCGGGCACCTCGGGAAGCCCGAACGCGAGCGCCTTCGTGGTGCCGATAGCGCCGAACAGGCCGAGCGTCAGCGCGTCGAGCACGGTGATGACGGGGTCGATGCTCGAGAACAAGCGGGCGAGCAGCATGCCGATGAGCGCCGCCGCGATCGCCACGAGGATGTTCCAGTTGGTCGAGAGCGCAACGAGCGGGCTCGCGAGCGACACGTCGCGCAGGATGCCGCCGCCGAGCCCCGTCGCGACACCGATGAACGCGACGCCGAACAGGTCGATGCGGCGGTCACGGAACCCGCTCGCGAACGCGGCGCCCTGAACGCTGCCGATCGCGGTCGCCGCGAACTCGGCCCACACCGGAATCGAGAACGTCGCGCCACCCACGGGGACGATCCTCGCACGTCGGCTTACCCCGCCTGCGGCGCCACGGCTGAGATACTTGATCGTGCCTGTTTACCGTGATGAGGCCGTCGTGCTGCGCACCCACAAGCTGGGTGAGGCCGACCGCATCGTCACGCTGCTGTCACGACGGCACGGCAAGATCCGCGCGGTCGCGAAGGGCGTGCGACGCACGGGGTCCAAGTTCGGCTCGCGCCTCGAGCCGTTCATGGTGGCCGACCTTCAGCTCTACGAGGGGCGCAGCCTCGACGTCATCCAGCAGGCTGAGACGCTGGGGGCATACGGCGCCGAGATCGCGGGGGATTACGCGAGCTACACCGCCGCGAACGCGATGGTCGAGACGGCCGACCGACTCACCGAGGCCGAAGGCTCGCTGCAGCAGTATCTGCTGCTCGTCGGCGCCCTGCGCTCGCTCAGCCGCCGCGAGCACGCCCCGGGGCTCACGCTCGACTCGTACCTGTTGCGCAGTCTCTCGATCGCCGGGTGGGCGCCCTCGTTCGGCACTTGCTCGCGCTGTGGGAAGCCGGGGCCGCACGACCGCTTCGTTCCGCAGCTCGGCGGCGTCGTCTGCGAGGACTGCGCCCCTCCGGGCACCGCTCACATCGACGCCGCGACGCTTGCGCTTCTGGGGGCGCTGCTCACCGGCGAATGGGCGCTGGCCGAGGCATCCGATGACAGCACACGCTCACGGGCGAGCGGTATCGTCGCCGCCTACCTGCAGTGGCATCTCGAGCGCGGGCTGCGCTCGCTGAGCCACGTCTCTCGAGAGGTACCTCCTACGTCGTGACTCCCAAGCCCTTCACCCACAAGGATGCCGTCGCCTACCGCCCCGTCGACTGGACCGGCGTGTACCCGCCGGAGCTTCCGGCCGGGGCCGTGCCCGACCACGTCGCGATCGTCATGGACGGCAACGGCCGCTGGGCGAATCGTCAGGGACTTCCGCGCATCGAAGGGCACCGCGCAGGCGAGGCGGCACTTCTCGACGTCGTCGCCGGCGCGCTGCAGATCGGCGTCAAGCACCTCAGCGTCTACGCGTTCTCGACCGAGAACTGGGTACGCTCGCCCGACGAGGTGCGGTTCCTCATGGGCTTCAACCGCGAGGTGCTGCACCGGCGCCGCGACCAGCTCAACGAGTGGGGCGTGCGGGTGCGCTGGGCGGGCCGGAAGCCGCGCCTGTGGGCCTCCGTGATCAAAGAGCTGCAGTACGCGGAAGAGCTCACCAAGGACAACGACAAGCTGACGCTCACGATGTGCGTGAACTACGGCGGCCGCACCGAGATCGCGGACGCGCTGCGCGGGATCGCCGAGGACGTCGCGGCCAGGCGGCTGCGCCCGAGCGCGGTGACCGAGAAGCTGATCCAGAGGCGGCTCTATCTGCCCGACCTTCCCGACGTCGACCTGTTCGTGCGCTCGAGCGGCGAGCAGCGCACGTCGAACTTCCTGCTGTGGCAGTCGGCGTACGCCGAGATGGTGTTCCTCGACACGCTGTGGCCCGACTTCTCGCGCACCGATCTCTGGGAGGCCATCGAGATCTTCGCCGGCCGCAGCCGCCGCTTCGGCGGTGCGGTCGATGCGCCCGAGGCGACACCAGCAGGAGGCGGCTCGTGATCGTCCGCTTCGAGGAATACGACGCGACGCCCCTTGAGACGCTGACGTGCGAGGCGCGCAGCGCCGACACGCGGGGTGCGTGGTTCTCCATCGACCCTGATTCCGCGCTGTTCGTGCCATGGAACGCCGACTGGTGCGTGCGGTTCTACGCGGGCGACGCAGGCGGCCTCGAGGTGTTCGCACAGGCGGTCAAGCCCGTGCGCATTTCGGGGCAGCTCATCGAGTTCATCGCCCTCGACCTCGGCGTCGAGGTCGAAGACGGCGGAGTGCGTCTCACCGGCGAGGACGAGTTCGAATGGAACCAGGTCGCCCAGGACTACCCCGAAGAGCTGATCGCCCGCGCACAGCGCGCCGTCAACGAGGCGTTCGAGCGGGTGATGCTCGCCGAGTACCCGTTCGACCGCTCGGCCGCCGAGATCGTCGCCGAGCTGCGTAATGTGCAGGACACATCGACTGAATAGGCTGATCACGTGGAGATCAGGTTGCGAACGGATGCCGACATGCCGGCCCTCCTCGCAGCTCTGAAGGCCACGCACGAGGTCGACAAGTACCCCGTGCTGCCGAACCACGTTTCCGAGGAGTGGCTGCTCGAAGGCGATGACGGAATGGCCTGGGTGGCCGAGCACGAGAGCGTCGTCGTGGGCCACGTCGCGGTCGCCACGACAGAGGAGGACCCCGACTCGCTCAGCGTGCACCGGCTGTTCGTTCGGCCGAGCGCCCGCGGCCGCGGTGTCGCAAGCGCCTTGCTGACCACGGTCGAGACCTACGCGAGGCTGCTCGCCCAGGACCTGTTCCTCGAGGTCGTGAGCCACAACACCGACGCGATGCGGCTGTATGAGAGTCGAGGCTGGCGGCGCACCGGCGGCTACACCGCCAGCTGGGCGGCGCCCGACGGAACGCACGCTCAGATCAACCTCTACGCGTCGCCGCACAACAACCCCTCGCACGTGATCGAGGTGGGCGCAGGGCGCCCGACGGAGTAGCCGGAATAGCGCGGCGCGCATGCCGGTTGCGGCATTCATGAGCTCTGCGAACCAGCCCATCAAGGTCGACATCTGGTCAGACATCGCGTGCCCGTGGTGCTACATCGGGAAGCGCAAGTTCGAAGCAGGTAGCGGCCTGTTCGCCGGCGCCGGCGAGGGCCGCGGGGTCGAGATCGAGTACCACTCCTTCGAGCTGAGCCCCGACACGCCGGTCGATTTCGAGGGCAACGAGGCGGCCTTCCTCGCCAGCCACAAGGGCATTCCCGAGGCCCAGGCGCACCAGATGATCGACCGGGTGACCGAGATCGCGGCATCCGTGGGCCTGGCCTATGACTACGACAACCTGAAGCACACCAACACGGTGCTCGCGCACGAGGCGATCCACTTCGCGAAGGCGCACGGCAAGCAGCTCGAGATGACCGAGCGGCTGCTGTCGGCCTACTTCCTCGAGGCGCGCCACGTGGGCAAGGTCGACGAGCTCGCCGCGCTCGGCGCCGAGATCGGCCTCGACCCCGTCGCTCTGACCGCGGCCCTCGAGTCGCACGAGTTCCTCGACGCCGTGCGCAGGGACCAGCAGACGGCTGTCGAGTACGGCATTCAGGGTGTGCCGTTCTTCGTCATCGACGGCAAGTACGGCGTCTCGGGCGCGCAGGAGGCGCAGAGCTTCGCCCGCGTGCTCGAGCAGGTCTGGTCGGTGCGCGACACGGCCGACGAGGAGGTCAGCGCGTGAAGCTCGTGCAGCTGGGCGACGCGGATGCCGCGGCCTGCGTCGATGGCGTGTGTGAGGTTCCGGGCGCACAGCTCGACGACGCGGTCGATTCGGAGCAAGCCGTCACGGAGGGTTAGCTCCCGCCCGCCAGCCTTCGAGCAGCGGCGACAGTAGATGTTGGATCGCCGGGCGGACGCCGCCGCTCGGCGACAGTTGAAGGCGCTCTGGCGGCGGATTCCCGCACCTGGTGTCGCCGGGCGCAGCGCCAGCCGATCGCGAGCGAGCACGTGCGGCCGGCGCCGGCGGCGTCTACTCCGGCTCGGTGATGTCGGCGACCGTCGCACCGAACGAGGCGATGAGCTCGTCGGCGGCGACGAAGGCCGAGTAGCCGTGGGCGCCGGCGCCGAGCGCGACCCGGTGCCCCACGATCGTCCGGTCGACGTAAACGGGCCACTCGCGCGCCGAGCCGAGGGGAGTGATCGTGCCGCGCTCGTACCCCGTCGCCTCGAGCGCCAGCGAGGCATCCGGCAGCTGCAGCTTGTTCACGCCCACGAGCGCGCGCAGCTTCGGCCACGAGATCTTGCGGCCGCCCGGCACGAGCGCGAACAGGAAGTCGCCGTCGTGGCGCTTCACGACGAGGGTTTTGACGATGCCGCCGGGCTCGATGCCGAGCACCTGCGCCGCCTCGGCCAGCGAGTTCGCGGCCGGCCGCGACACCACCTCGACCGAGAGGCCGCGGGCCGCGGCATCCGCTTCGACACGCGCCGTGCCGATCAGCCCCGAAAAGCGGTCATCCACAGCTCGCACGCCCTTTCAGCATCCATCTGAGAAACTTGAAGAGATGTCTACCGCCACCTTACGTGCCGCGCCGCTCGCGCTGGGCTCGCACCAGATCGACGTTCCCGTCGTGCTGGCGCCCATGGCGGGCATCACCAACACCGCGTTCCGTCGGCTGTGCCGCGAATACGGTGTCGGGCTCTACGTCAGCGAGATGATCACGAGCCGCGCGCTCGTCGAGCACAACGCCGAGACGATGCGGCTCATCGGGCACCACCCGTCAGAGACCTTCCGTTCCGTGCAGCTCTACACGACCGACCCGGTGACGGTCGGCGACGCCGTGCGCGTGATCGTGGCAGAGGGCCTGGCCGACCACATCGATCTGAATTTCGGATGCCCCGTGCCGAAGGTCACCCGCAAGGGCGGCGGCAGCGCACTGCCGTGGAAGCTCGGCCTGTTCCGCGAGATCGTCGAGAGCGCGAAGGATGCGGCCGAAGACCTGCCGCTCACGGTGAAGATGCGCAAGGGCATCGACGACGAGCACCTCACGTACCTCGACGCGGGCCGCATCGCTCAGGACGCGGGCGTCGCCTACGTCGCGCTGCACGGGCGCACCGCAGCTGACATGTACTCGGGCACCGCGGACTGGTCTGCGATCGCGAACCTCAAAGACGCTCTCGACATCCCGGTGCTCGGCAACGGCGACATCTGGTCGGCGGACGACGCGCTGCGCATGATGCGCGAGACCGGCGCCGATGGCGTCGTCGTGGGGCGCGGATGCCTCGGCCGGCCGTGGCTGTTCGGAGATCTCGCGGCGGCCATGCGCGGCGAGTGGCACGAGGGCGCGGGCATCCACCCGTCGCTGGGCGAGGTCGCGCGCGCCTTCCGCCGCCATGCCGAGCTGCTCGTCGAGTTCTTCGAAGACGAGGGGCGCGGCTGCCGCGACATCCGCAAGCACGTCGCCTGGTATTTCAAGGGCTACCCGGTGGGCGGCGAGCTGCGCGCCAAGCTCGCCACCTCGTCGAGCCTCGCCGAGATCGACGAGCTGCTCGCGACGCTCGACTGGGACGCGCCGTACCCCGGCGAGGGCGCAGAGGGGGCTCGCGGGCGACAGGGAAGCCCGCGCACGCCCGCGCTGCCCGACCGCTGGCTCGAGTCTCGAGAGCTCGACACCGCGACGCGTGCCGACATGTCTCTCAACGAGATCCACAACAGTGGCGGCTGAACCGCGCTCGCCCGGGCCGTCGTCCTACGGCCCGTTCGACACCGAACGCTGGCTTCCCGAGGAGCACTCGAACCGCCGCAGCGATTTCGCCCGCGACCGCGCTCGTCTGTTCCACTCGAGCGCCCTGCGGCGCCTGGCAGCCAAGACGCAGGTGCTCAGCCCGACCGTCGGCCTCGACTTCGCCCGCAACCGGCTCACCCACTCGCTCGAGGTGGCGCAGATCGGCCGCGAGCTGGCGACCAATCTCGGCCTCAACCCCGACGTCGTCGACACCGCCTGCCTTGCGCACGACCTGGGCCACCCGCCCTTCGGGCACAACGGCGAGAGGGCGCTTTCCGACTGGGCCGCAGACATCGGAGGCTTCGAGGGCAACGCGCAGACCCTGCGCGTCGTCACCCGACTCGAGCCGAAGGTGTTCGGGCCCGACGGGCGCCCCTACGGCCTCAACCTCACTCGCGCGAGCCTCGACGCGAGCACCAAGTACCCCTGGCCGGCGCAGCAGGCGGTGCTCGACCCGTCCGGCCGCGCCAAGTTCGGTTTCTACGCCGACGACACCGCCGTGTTCGAGTGGCTGCGCGAGGGCGCGCCCGAGCGCGTGCGCTGCATCGAGGCGCAGGTGATGGACCTCTCCGACGACATCGCCTACTCGGTGCACGACTTCGAGGACGCGGTGGTGAACGGCTTCATCGACGTGGACGTGCTGGCATCGGCATCCGATCACGACGCCCTGATGCGCAAGGTGAAGGACTGGGTCGGCGACGAGTTCACCCTCGACGAGCTCGAGGCGGCCTACGAACGGCTGCGCGCGATGGAGCAGTGGATCCACGCGTGGGACGGCTCGCGGCTCGCGCAGGCGCAGCTCAAGAACCTGACCAGTCAGCTCATCGGCCGCTTCGCACGCACCGCGACCGTCGCGACCCGCATGGCGTACCCGCGACCGAGTCTCACCCGGTACGGGGCGCAGATGGTCGTGCCCGCCGAGGAGGCCGCCGAGATCGGGGTCATGAAGGGGTTGACCGCAGCGTTCATCATGAGCAACAACGACCGCCAGCCGGTGTACCGCCGGCAGCGCGAGCTGCTCACGGGCCTCGCCGATGCTCTGCTCGCCGGCGGCCCCGAGCTGCTCGACCGCGGCTTCGCCGAGGACTGGCACCACGCGGACGACGACGCCGCCCGGAAGCGGGTCGTCGTCGACCAGGTCGCGAGTCTCACCGACCAGAGCGCGATCGCCTGGTTCGAGCGCCTCGTGCAGCAGTAGCCGCGCGCACAAGAATCTAGGATCGGAAGCATGCCCGGCCTCATCCGTCACAGCGACATCGACGAGGTCAAGGCGCGCGTGAACATCGCCGACGTGATCGGCGAGTACGTGTCGCTCAAGCCTGCGGGAATCGGCTCGATGAAGGGGCTGTGCCCCTTCCACGACGAGCGCACGCCGAGCTTCCACGTGCGCCCGCAGCTCGGCTATTACCACTGCTTCGGCTGCGGCGAGTCGGGCGACGTCTACAAGTTCGTGCAGACGATCGACCACCTGCCGTTCGCCGAGGCCGTCGAGCGGCTCGCGGCACGGGTCGGCTACCAGCTGACGTACGAAGACGGCGGCAACGCCAGCGAGGACAGGGGCACCCGCGCCCGCATCCTCGCCGCGAACAAGGCCGCAGAGGAGTTCTTCGCCGCGCGGCTCACTGCGCCGGACGCCGACCCCGGGCGGCGCTTCTTGGGCGAGCGCGGTTTCGACGCCGCCGCGGCGGCACGCTTCGGCGTCGGCTACGCACCCAAGAGCTGGGACGAGCTGACGAACCACCTCAAGGGCCGCGGCTTCGCGATCGACGAGCTCGCAGCAGCGGGTCTCGTCTCGCAGAACGACCGCGGGGGAGCGTACGACCGCTTCCGGGGCCGCGTGATCTGGCCCATTCGCGACGTGACGGGCACGACGCTCGGCTTCGGCGCCCGCCGCCTGTTCGACGACGACAACGGCCCGAAGTACCTGAACACCCCTGAGACCGCGGTCTTCCACAAGGCCCAGGTGCTCTACGGCCTCGACATCGCCAAGCGCGACGTCAGCAAGGGCAAGCAGGTCGTCGTCGTCGAGGGGTACACCGATGTGATGGCGTGCCACCTCGCGGGAATCGCGACAGCGGTCGCGACCTGCGGCACCGCCTTCGGCCCCGAGCATGTGCGACTGCTGCGCCGGGTGCTCGGCGACGAGGGCGGCGACGGCCAAGTCGTCTTCACTTTCGACCCCGACGCGGCCGGGCAGAAGGCCGCAGAGCGCTCGTTCACGGTGCTGCAGGAGCAGCGCATCGCGGCCCAGACCTACGTCGCCGTGGGCCCCGAGGGGCTCGACCCCTGTGATCTGCGCCTCGCCAAGGGCGATCAGGCGGTCGTGCAGATGATCGCCGACAAGCGCCCCATGTTCGAGTTCATGCTGCGGCAGGTCGTCCTGCGCTTCGACCTCGACACCGTGG
>NZ_JBLRDT010000065.1:0-13562 GCF_057512245.1 Gryllotalpicola sp. CP2-P1 | reverse complement strand
GCATAGCCGGGTGACGAGGGACGGGCTGCCGGTCTCCATTCGGCTTCGCCGAGTCGACCCGCGAGGGGGTCTGGCCGCGCCGAGTCGACCCGCGAGCGGGGCTATTCCGCGCCGAGTCGACCCGCGAGCGGGCTACGCCTCGCGCGTGATCTCGACCTTCACGAAGATGTCGGCCTCGCCGGCGCCCGCGTAGACGCCCCTGATCGGCGCGATGTCGTCGTAGTCGCGACCGTGGCCGACGTAGACATGCCGGTCGCCCACCTCGAGAAGGTTCGTGGGGTCCCACCCGCGCCAGACCCCGCTCAGGTCGGCCGACTCGGCCGCCTCGCCGCGTGCCGGCCCGCAGTACCACTCGACCCACGCGTGGGACTCACCCACGACGGTCTCGTGCAGCGGGGCATCCGGCTGCGGGTGAAGGTAGCCCGAGACGTAGCGCGCCGGAATCCCGACGGAGCGCAGCGCGCCGAGCGCGATGTGCACGATGTCCTGGCAGACGCCGCGCCGCGCCTCCCAGGCCTCCGCGGCGGTGTCGTCGACGCGGGTGACGCCCTGCACGTACTCCATGGACTCGCCGATCGCGCGGCAGATCGCCTCGGCGGCCGCACAGGGCGAGCCCGCGGCACCGGCGAGCTCTGCCGCGAGCTTCGCGACCTCGCGCGGCGGCTCGGTGCGGGTGCTCTGGCGCAGCTGCTCGACGCATTCGACCGAGCGGCGGGCGGCGTCGAACAGCTCGTCCCAGCTGAGCTCGCAGTCCTCGTGCGCGCGCTCGGCCACCTCGACGAGGCTGCTCGCCGAGAGCACGAGCTCGCGGTGCGGCGAGAGCACCTCGAAGGCCGTGACGCGCGTGCCCCAGTAGTCGGTGTAGGTGTGCTGCGGTGCGTTCGGGCGCGTGTCGATGTGCGCAGACAGCACCCACTGGCCCTCACGCGACGCCGGCAGCATCCGCGCCTCGTTGTATGACGCCGACGCCTCGTCCTGATAGCGGAAACCGGTCGTGTGCGTCACTCGCAAGCGCTTCATCTGGGACCTCGCCTCATACCCGCTCGCCGGCCCAGGTCGGCATGACCTGCGTCGGGAAGTACCGCTGCTTGACCGCCTCGCTTGCGGCGCTCGTCGCCCGCTGCACGCCCTCCATCGCGTGGGGCAGGTCCTCGAGGATCTCGGCGATCGGGCGGTACTCGAGGCTCGAGACCGCCTGCCCCAGCACCCGCAGCGCCTGGTCGACCGTACCCAGGCGCTCGGTGCGCGGCTGCAGCGCGGCGATGCTCTCGATCGCCTGGTTGATCGAGAACAGCACCGACCGCGGGAAGATGCGGTCGACGAGCAGGAACTCAGCCGCGTTGCGCATCGACGACGCGCCGCGGTAGGTGCGCAGGTACGCCTCGTAGGCTCCGCACGAGCGCAGAATGGTCGTCCAGCTCGGGCCGGACACCTCGGTGAGCGCGCGCGTCGCGAGCAGCCGCGCGGTCATGTCGGCGCGCTCGAGCGCGAGGCCGAGCGTGAAGAAGTGGTACGCGTCATCGCGGCTCATGACGGTCTCGTTCGTGCCCACGGCGAGCGCGGTGCGCTCGCGCACCCAGTGGAAGAAGTCGTGCACCCGCTCGCTCGCGACCTTGCGCGGCATCCGCGTCGTGGTCGTGTTGAGGCACTCCCACAGCTCGGTCGAGATGATCTCGCGCGCACGCCGCGCGTTCTCGCGCGCCGCGTTGAGCGAATAGGCGATGGATGCCGGATGCTGCCGGTTCACCGCCAGGATTCCGAGCACCGTCTCACGGTCGATTCCCGCGCCGGTCGGATCGGCCGGGACATCCGACCCCATCACGCCGAGCAGCGCGCGACAGGCGGTGTCCTCGTCGACCCACGGGTCCTCGAGCAGCAGCTGGAGCTGCACGTCGAGGATGCGCGCCGTGCCGTCGGCGCGCTCCAGGTAACGACCGATCCAGAACAGGGACTCGGCGATTCTAGAGAGCACGGATTCCTCCCCCATCGTGCTGGTGTGCACGTCCTGCGGCGGCCTTGTGGGCCTGTTGTTGCTGTTGTTGCTGCTGCTGTTGCTGGCTCGAGGCCAGCTGGTCCTCTGGCGCGTACTGCGGCCCGGACGTGCCGTGCGGCGCCACGTTCGCGAGCTTCGGCGACCCGGTCGCTGCGAGCTCGATGGGCGCCGCCTGCTCGGCGGTGATCGTCGAGACGTCGTGGACGCCCGTCGAGGTCGAGACGGGCGCCGTGCCGCGGCCGAGCACCCAGGTGTCCTTCGAGCCGCCGCCCTGCGACGAGTTCACGACGAGCTGGCCCTTCGGCAGCGCGACGCGCGTGAGGCCGCCCGGCAGCACCCAGATGTCGTTGCCGTCGTTGACCGCGAACGGCCGCAGGTCGGTGTGGCGCGGCTGCATGCCCTCGTCGGTGAGGGTCGGAATGGTCGAGAGCTGCACGACGGGCTGGGCGATCCAGCCGCGCGGGTCCTCGATGAGCTTGGTGCGCAGCACGTCGAGCTCCTTGCGGCTCGCGGCCGGCCCGACGACGAGGCCCTTGCCGCCGGAGCCGTCGACGGGCTTCACGACGAGCTCGTCGAGGCGGTCGAGCACCTCTTCGAGCGAGCCCCTGTCTTCGAGTCGCCAGGTGTCGACGTTGGGGATGATCGGATCCTCGCCGAGGTAGTAGCGGATCAGATCGGGAAGGTAGGTGTACGACAGCTTGTCGTCGGCGACCCCGTTGCCCACCGCGTTCGCGATCGTGACGTTGCCGAGGCGCGCGGCCGTGAGCAGCCCGGGGGTGCCGAGCACCGAGTCTGCACGGAACTGCAGCGGGTCGAGAAAGTCGTCGTCGATGCGGCGGTAGATGACGTCGACGCGCGTCGGGCCGCCGGTCGTGCGCATCCACACGTTGCCGCCGCTGACATAGAGGTCGCGGCCCTCGACCAGCTCGACGCCCATGAGGCGCGCGAGCAGGGTGTGCTCGAAATAGGCCGAGTTGAAGACGCCGGGCGTGAGCACCACGACGACCGGGTCCTCGACACCGGCGGGCGCCGACGCGCGCAGCGCCTGCAGCAGCCGGTAGGGGTACTCGCCGACCGGCCGCACCGACATCGAGACGAACAGCTCGGGCAGCGTCTGCGCCATCACGCGGCGGTTCGACACGATGTACGACACGCCGGAGGGCACCCGCACGTTGTCCTCGAGCACGCGCCAGGTGCCGTTCTCGTCGCGGATCAGGTCGATGCCCGAGACGTGCACGCGCACCCCGTTCGCGCTCTCGATGCCCGCGGCCTGCCGGTAGAAGTGGGCGGAGGTGGCGATGAGGGATGCCGGGATCACGCCGTCGGTCACGGCCCGCTGGCGGCCGTACGCGTCGGAGAGGAAAGCCTCGAGCGCCCGCACCCGCTGGGTGACGCCGGCCTCGAGGTCGACCCACTCGTCCTCGGCGATGATGCGCGGCACCGCGTCGAGCGGGAACGGCCGCTCCTCGCCGGCGAAGTCGAAGGTCACGCCCTGGGCGAGGTAGCTGTTGGCGAGGGCATCCGCTCGGCCCTGCAGCTCCTCCTGCGTCATGCGGCCGAGTGCCGCGTGCAGTTCGCGATAGGGCTCGCGCGCCCGTGCGCCGCCTTCGGTGCCGCCGCGGAACATCTCGTCGAACGCGGCGTGACGCTGGCCAGGCGTCGGGACCGCCCCGTATCCCGCGAACAGATCTGCCATGCCGATGAATCTAGGAACGGGGTGTTGCGGGGGCGTTTCGGGCAGGGGTTCGCTTTGTGTCACGACTTCGGGGGTGGCGGCGAACGTAGGCTGGCACCATGCCGGAACGTCTCGTCGTCAGCCTTCCCGATGACCGCCTGACCGCCCATCTGGCGGCGCTCGCCGACCCGGTTCCCGAAGGCGCCGTCGAGTGGGTGCGCTGGGCTGTCGACGGCCCGGCCCCCGCCGAGCGCATCGACATCGCGGTGCTGCCGTACCTGTCGATGGACTCCGGCCGCCTCGGCTTCCTCTCGACCACGTCCGTCGGGCTCGTGCAGTCGCAGTCGATCGGCTACGACGGCGTCGCCGACGCGCTGCCGAGCGGCCTGGTCTACGCCAACGCGTCGAGCGTGCACGAGACCGCGACGGCCGAGCTCGCGCTCGCCCTGCTGCTCGCCTCGCAGCGCGGCATCGACGACTTCGTGCGGAACGCCGAGGCCGGAAGGTGGAGCCCGCACCGGCATCCGTCGCTCGCCGACCGCACGGTGCTCATCCTCGGCTACGGCGGCGTGGGCAAGGCCGTCGAGGCGCGGCTCGCCGGCTTCGAGGTCGCGCGCGTCATCCGCGTGGCATCGCGGGCGCGAGAGGATGCCGCGGGCCACGTGCACGGCATCGACGAGCTGCGCGCGCTGCTGCCGCAGGCCGACGTGGTCGTGATCGGCACGCCGCTGACGGATGCCACCCGGGGCCTCGTCGGCGCGAAGGAGCTGGCTGCCCTGCCCGACGGCGCCCTCGTCGTGAACGTGGCCCGCGGCCCCGTGCTCGACACGGCGGCGGTGCTCGCCGAGGCCGGCCGCCTGCGCTTCGCACTCGACGTCACCGACCCCGAGCCGCTGCCCGCCGACCACCCGCTGTGGGCGGCGCCCGGGGTGGTGATCAGTCCGCACGTCGGGGGCGCCGCGAGCTCGATGGAGCCGCGCATGGCCCGCCTGCTGCGGCGCCAGATCGGGCACCTGCTCGCGGGCGAGAACTGCGAGAACGTGGTGCTGCGCTCGTAGGGGCTCAGCTGTCGGGCACCGCCGCAGGGTGCGCCTGCGCCCGCCACCATGCCGTCTCGACGAAACCGCGCTTGAGCGACAGCAGCTCCATCGACGCTTCCCACCCGCGCACGCCGTCCATGCGGCCGAGCGTCGAGGTCATGAACTTGTAGAGGTCGTCCGTCGACCGCGTGATGACCTCGCACATCAGCGAGTTGCCGTCGAGGATCGCCGCGATGTAGCGGACCTCTGACATCTTCGCCAGCTCGTGAGCGACCGATTCCAGGCGCGACGGGTCGGCCTGCACGGTGATCAGCGTCTCGGCGCCGAAGCCGAGGGCGGCGGCCGAGAAGAGCGTGACGATCGACAGGCATCCGTTCGATCGCAGGCGCTCGAGACGGCGCCGGGCGCTGCTCTCGTTGATGCCGAGCCGCTCGCCGAGCGCCTTGAAGGTGAGCCTGCCGTCCTCTTTGAGCTCGTCGATCAGCTTGAGATCGACCTCGTCGAAATGCGTCGGCTCGCACGCCGGCGGCTCGGTCAGGTCGTCGTCCTCGAGGGGCGGAAGGCCGAGCGCCTCGCCGTAGAGCTGGCGCCCCCAGTGGTGCGCCACCTTGTAGACGTGCATCACGAGGTCGCTGCGCCACCGCTCGATGTCGGGCACCGTCTGCAGCTGCTCGATGAGCCCGGCGTAACTTCCCGACCCGCCCGTCACGGCGAGCTCGGCCATGATGTCGTAGCGGCCCGTGACCACAGAGACGAAGCGGGTGTTGGGGTTCGCGGCGAGCGCGGCGGCGACGGAGGTCTGCGTGCCGGGCAGGCACGCGATGCGCAGGAAGAACAGGTCGACGGGCCCCTGGCTGCCGAGCTGCGGCAGGGCGGTGACCCGCACCACACCGTCGGCGATCAGCTGCTGGCCGTGACGGACGACCGTCGGAACGGAGGTGTTGCACGCCTCCGCGATGGAGGTCCAGCTGGCGCGGCCGTCCTGCTGAAGGGCGAGGATGATGCGGCGATCGAGGTGGTCGAGGCTCTCGAGGGAGTGCCGGAACGCATCCGCCGCCTTTCGCGTGGTCAAGGTCTTCACAACCCCGTCAGGAAGTCCCTTACCGTCCGTGTCCATTTCTCGGCTTCCTCGATCTGCGGTGAGTGGCCCGACTCCTCAAAGATGACAAGACGAGAGTCTGGGATCAACTCGGCGATCTTCTCACTGCACGAGACCGGCGTGATCCAGTCGGTGCGGCCGACCGTGATGAGTGTCGGCGCCGTCACCGACGGTAGCTTGTCGCTGAGATCGTAGTTCGGCAGGTTGACGGAGAAGGCGTAGTTGTGCGCCTCGAAGCGATAGGGCGTCTCAGCCACCCTCTTGTCGACCTTCGCCGGGTCGTAGTGGAAGTCGTAGAGCGGCAGGATCTCGCGCCAGCACTCGCGCAGATCGTCGTTGTCGCGCACGCGGCCCTGGTCGATGCGGTCGAACTTCTCCATGTCGATCGCGACGCGCTCCGACTTCAGCGCGTTCTCGCGCGCCAGGTGGCGGTTGCCGTTGTCTGCGGAGGTGTCGCGCAGGACGAGGGCGCGCACGCGATCGGGGTAGCGGGTGGCGTACTCGAGGGACATGAAGCCGCCGTAGGAGCCGCCGGCCATGATGATCTGCTCGGCTCCGATCCACTCGCGCAGGGCGTCGATGTCGGCCGCCCACTGCTCGTGGCTGAACTCACCCTTGCCCTCGCTCTCGCCCGAGCCGCGCGCATCGAAGACGAGCACCCGGTACTCGTCGGCCAGCCGCCCGAAGCTTGCCTTCGGCTCTGCCCGCGAGCCGAGGCCGGGCGCGCCGTGGTGGGCGATGATCACCGGTGCGTCGTCGGGCCCGAGCACCTCGACGGCCAGCGTGTTGCCGTTGATCTCGACGTAGTGGGTTCCTGGCATGGTGTGCCCTTTCTTCAGCGTGCCGCGCGTCGCGACGGATGGACGGGTGAGGGGTGCACGAGCGAATGTCGGCGCCGCGCCCTCAGAACGGAATGACGCAGTCATCGAGCCCCCGCGGGAACGCGGTGAGGGCGCGGGAGCCCTCGGTCGTGACGAGCATGCTGTCGGAGATGCGGTAGCCGGCATGCCCGGGGACGTAGATGCCCGGCTCGTTCGAGACGACCATGCCGGCCTCGAGCACGGTCGCGTCCCCGTCTTCCAGCCACGGCGGCTCGTGCATTCCCAGGCCGATGCCGTGCCCGAGCCGGTGGCGCAGGAATCCCCCGAGCCCGGCGTCGCGGATGACCGCGAGGCTGCGCGCGTTCGCCTCGCGGCACTCGATGCCCGGGGCGGTGGCCTGCATGGCGGCCGCGTGGGCCGCGCGCACCGCGTCGTGGTACTCGCGCTGCTGCGCCGTGGGCGCGCCGACGACGAAGGTGCGCTCGCCCTCGACGAAGCGGCCGCCGACCGCGCAGCCGAGCGAGAGCATGAAGGTGTCACCCGGCTGCAGCCGCCGGCCCGACGGCAGCCCATGTGGATAGGCCGAGTTCGCCGCCGTGTAGACCAGGGCGCCCGCAAGGGGCGAGACCACGACGACGTCGCGGTGTTCGGCGTACATCGTGCGCACCCCGACGGAGGTCACGTGCGAGGCCAGCTCGGCCTCGCTCGGCAGCTCGCCGCGCTCGGACGCGCGCTCGGCCACCAGGGCGACGCCGGCCGCGATCATCCGATCGGTGATCCGGGCCGCCTCTTCGTGCAGTGCGATCTCGTCGGGATGCTTGATGCCGCGCGCCTGGACGAGCAGTCTCGTCGCACGGAACTCGGCCGCAGGCAGCGCCTCGCGTGCCGCCGAGAGCCGCTCCCAGGACATTGACGGCGCATGCCCGACGGCGAGTCCGACGGCGGGTGCGAGCGCCGCCGCGAGCACGTGGAACGGCGGGACGACGCCCGGGTACTCCGGGTACGAGACGAGCTCGGCGGCGGCGCGCTGCCGCTCGGCGTTCTCGCGCTCGAGCTCGGGCACGAGCAGCACCACGCGCCCGTCGCCGTCGAGCCAGACCGCGACCGGCCGCTCACCCGGGTGGTGGAAGAAGCCGGTCAGGTAGGCCACGTCCTCGGGCGAGTCGGTCAGCAGAGCACCGAGACCGCCGTGCGCGAGGCGCGCCCTCAGGCCGCCCTGGATGGACGCGAAGAACTCGGGGCCGAGTCGTTGGGACATCCGCTCGCTCATCTCGCTCACCGCCTGCGCAGGCGCGGGTTGCGCGCATCGTTGTAGCTGATCGCGAGCAGCGTGGCCGAGAGAACCAGCACGAGGATCGCGAGCGAGGGGAACAGGGTCAGCCACCAGGCGCTCGACATCGCGCCCGACTGCTGCGCCTCGAAGAGGATGCGGCCCCACGACCACACGTTCGGGTCGCCGAGGCCGAGGAAGGCGAGCCCCGCGGCCGAGAGGACGGCACGCGAGGCCGTGACGACCACGGACACGACGATGACCGGGGTCACCGCAGGCAGCACGTGCCGCACGATGATCCACACCGGCGACGTCGTCATGAGGCGCGCCGCGTCGACGTAGGGCAGATTGACCACCGTCAGCGCCTGCGCACGGACGATGCGCGTGACCTCGGGCCACGAGAACGCGGCCACCACGACGATGATGGTGCCCGTGCTCGGGCCGACCAGCGCCGCGACGAGGATCATCAGCGGAAGGACCGGGAGCGAGAGCGTGAGGTCGACGATGATGCTCACGACGGCGTCCAGTCGGCGGAAGTAGGCGCCGACGACCGCGATCAGCGTGCCGAAGGCGATCGCGATGAACGACGCGGACACCGCGACGAGCATGCTCTGGCGGGTGCCCCAGACGACTTCCGAGTAGACGTCGCGACCGAGGCTGTCGGTGCCGAAGATGTGCGCCGCGCTGGGCGCTCGCAGCACGGCCTGGCCGTAACTCGCCGGCTCACGGGCGAGCAGGGGCGCCGCGAGGGCGACGAAGACGAGCGCCGCGAGCACGACCATGGCGATCACACCGAGCGGCTCGCGGCGGAAGGACCGCCACGTGGCGACCGCTGGGCGCGGCTGCTCGCTCGCGACATGCTCGGCGCCCTGCACGGCGGGGGCTGCGATCAGTTCGGTCATGCGGTCTTCACCCTCGGGTCCAGGTAGCCGTAGATGATGTCGGTGACCATGTTGGCCACCACCACGGTCACCGCGAGCAGCAGGAACGCGCCCTGGAGGACCGGGTAGTCGAGCTGGGTCACGGCCTCGTAGATGCCGCGGCCGATGCCCGGGTAGGCGAAGACCGTCTCGGTGAGCACGGCCCCGCCGACGAGGAAGCCGAGCTGGAGGCCGATGAGAGTGGTGGTCGGCAGCAGCGCATTGCGCAGCGCGTGCTTCCACAGCACCCGGCGGTACGGCAGGCCGTTCGCGCGGGCCAGCACCGTGTAGTCCTCGCCGAGTGCGTCGATCAGCGTCGAGCGCATCGTCAGCACGTAGGAGCCGAGCTGGACGAGCATCAGAGAGAGGGCGGGCAGCACCAGGTGCTGGCCGACGCTCAGGTACCAGGCGCCGCCATAGCTGCCGTCGGAGTACGCGCCGCCGATCGGCAGCCAGTGCAGCATGAGGCCGAACACGAAGAGCAGCAGCACGCCGATCGACGGCACGAAGATCGACTGCCCGGTGACGCCGACGACCTGCACCAGGCGGTCGAGGAATCGGCCCTGGCTGGTCGCCGCCACCACCCCGAGCGGGATGCCGACGGCGACCGTCAGGACGAGCGCCGTGAGCGTCAGCAGCAGAGTCCATGGCAGTCGCGCGGCGAGCACCTGCATCACGGGGATCGACTGCGTGAACGAGATGCCGAGGTTGCCGTGCACCATCTGCCACAGGTACAGCCCGTACTGGACGATCACGGGCTTGTCGAGCCCGTACTGGGTCAAGAGGGCTGCCCGCATGCTCGCCGTCATGGTCGTGCTCGCCACGGCCTGGGCCGGGTCACCCGGCAGCACCCGCAGGAGGACGAATGTCACCGTGACCGCGAACCAGATGGTGAGCAGAGCACGACCCGCCCGGCGAAGGACGAAGAGAAGACGAGACAACGGGCAGCCCTGGCCTTACTGCGTGACCGGGCTGGCGCTGGCGAGTGAAACGGGGTTCACGATCGACAGCAGGTCGCTCGGCATCGGGACGAAACCGGTCCACTTCGTGCTGTGCGCGAAGAAGAGGTTCTGGGTGTACATGATGTTGTCGTAGACGTTGTCGTAGACGACCTTGTTGGCCTGCTGCATGATCGAGATCTTCTGCTTCTCGTCCGTGGTGTTCGAGGCCTTCTTGATGAGCGCGTTCAGGGTGGGGTCGTCGACGTGGGTGTAGTTGATCGCCCCGCCCGGCAGGTACGCCAGCGTGAAGTTGGTCACGGGGTCGTCCATGATGGCGAAGTTGCCGGCATAGATGTCGTACTTGCCCGCGTTCGTCGCGGCGAGGTAGGTGTTGCGATCGGTGCCCGAGAGCGTGATCGTGATGCCCGCCTTGGCCGCGTCATCGCGCACGATGGTCGCCCACTGCGAGGTCACCGCGTCCTGCAGCGAGTAGATCAGCTTGAAGTTCAGCGGGAACTTGCCGTTCGCGCCCTTCGTGTAGCCGGCCTGCTCGAGCAGGGATGCCGCGAGCTTCGGGTCGTAGCTGTACTCCTTCAGCGAGGAGTCGAAGTACGACTTGAGCACCGGCATGATGGGGCTCGAGTGGTCGTTCGTCGCCTGCCCCTGCAGCACCACCGAGCGGATGGCGTCGTAGTCGACCGCGTGCGAGAGAGCCTGGCGCACCTGGAGCTTCGCGAGATCCGGGTTGTCGAGGTTGTAGACCATGTGCGAGTACCCGAGGCCCGCCGCCTCTTCGACCTTGATTCCCGAGCTCGACTTCAGCTTCGCGACCTGCGACGGCGGCAGCGCGTCGCCGATGGCGTCGATCTCGCCGCTCTGCAGCGCGAGGATCTCGGTGTTGACGTCGGGGAACACGCGGAAGACGACCTTGGCCGCGATGGGCTCGCCGCCCTTGACGAGCGGATAGTTCTTCGCCCGGTCGAGGGTGTAGCTCTGCCCGACCTGGACCTTGCTCAGGGTGTACGGGCCGGCGCCGACCCAGCCGCCGTCCTTCCCGTCGTTCGCGAACGTCGCGACGCTGCCCGCCTTCGAGAAGACGTGCTCGGGAACGACGACGCCCCAGAAGCCGATCTCGTCGATGAGCGACGAGTTCGGCTCTGACAGGGTGATCTCGACGTGGGTCTTCGAGGTCGCCTTCGCCGAGGCGAAGTCGCCGAGCTGACCGTAGAACGTGCCCGCCGGCTTGTCCTTCTTCACCTCATTGAGCGTCCACGCGACATCCTCGGCGGTGAGCGGCGTCCCGTCGCTCCACGTCATGTCGCTGCGGATGTCGTAGTAGCCCTGCGTCGGCGAGGTGTAGCCCCACTTGGTCGCGAGCTGCGCCTCTTTCGCGCCCGTGTTCGACACGGTCATGAGGCGCGGGTACATCAGGTCGGTGATCCAGTCGTCGGTGCGGCTGTTGCCGATCAGCGGGTTGTAGTTGACGACGTCGGTCGTGGTGCCGACGGTCAGCGTCGCGTCGCTCGGACCCGAGCTCGCGGCGCCGGCGCTGTCGGGGGCGGTCGGTGCGCAGGCCGCGAGGGCGACTGCGACGCCGGCCGCTGTGATGGAGCTGAGCGTGGCGGTGACGAGGCGATGCTTCATCAGACCCACACCTCCTCGAGGACACGCAGGGTGTTGCCGCCGACGACCTTGCGGATGTCGTCGTCGGAGTACCCGTGCTTGACGAGCCAGCGAATGATGTTGTGGAAGCCCTCCGCGGGGTTCTCGAGGCCGTCGACATACTCGACCTCGGTGTAGTCGACCGTGCCGTGCGCCTGGCCGAGTGAGAGGTTCGACGCGAAGGCGTGGTGCAGGCCCACGTGGTCGCCGAACAGCGTGTCGGGGCCGAAGCTGACGTGGTCGATGCCGACCAGGTCGACGCAGTACTCGAAGTGGTCCATGACGGACTCGAGCGAGTGCAGCGGATGCGCGGGCGACAGCGTCGTGTGCGGAGCGGCCTCGATGCCGATGACACCGCCGCGCTCGGCGACCGCGGCGATGGTCTCGTCGGTCTTCATGCGCTTCGTGGGCCAGAGGCCGCGGGCGCCGGCGTGGGTGATGAACACGGGCTTGGTGGATGCCTTGACCACGTCGAGGCAGGTCTGGTCGCCGGAGTGCGAGATGTCGATGGCGATGCCGAGCTTGTTCATGCGCGCGACGGCGCGCTCGCCGAAGAAGGTGAGGCCTCCGTCGCCGCGCTCCTTGAGGCCGCTTCCCAGCATGTTCGCCTCGGAGTAGGCGATGCCCATCTGGCGCACCCCGAAGCCGTACAGCACGTCGAGCCGGTCGACTTCGTTCTCGATCATGGTCGCCGCCTCGAGCGCGAAGATGTGCCCGACCTTGCCCGTCTGCCGCGCGAGCTCGATGTCCGCAAGGCTCTCGACCTTGATCACGAAGTCCTGGTGCGCGAGGTCGGCCATTCGAACGCCGAGGTCGAACAGCACGTCCTGGTACTTCCAGCCGGCGTCGCTCGAGATGCAGCACGTGCCGTCCATGCCGTTGTCGAAGACGGCGGTGAGGCCCGAGTGCGCGAGGCCCTGGTAGCCCGTGGGCTCGCGGCCGGTGCGGATGTGGTCGCGCAGCTGGCTCATGTCCTCGGGGAAGACCTGCACGTGCTCGTGCAGCGAGATCGTGGTCTCCTCCGTCAGCAGCTTCTCGGCACGGGCCTCTTCCGCGTCGCTCAGCTCGAGGCCGGTGTATTCCGGCACCCGCCCGATCTGCTTGGCGTAGGTGAAGGCGCGGTAGTCGGTACCGGCCTCGAGGTATTGGTAGGCCGTGTACCCGTCATACAGGGGTGATTGCTTCAGCACCGGATGCGGTCCTTTCGATGGCAACAGGGGGGCGTTCTGCCCATCGGAAGATCAATTCAGGCAGCAACATCACTATTGATGTTTTTATCCGGCGCGTCTGTCAATCACTTCGCAAGAAAACAATCCAATTCGTGATCCGGTTGAAACATAGCGGTAATCAGAGCCGTGTGACACTGAGGTCATGGACCCGATCCTTTCCGTGCGCAACCTCTCGGTGACGTTCGACTCGTCGGTCGGAGCGATCGAGGCGGTGCGCCACGTGGACCTCGATGTCGGGCGCGGCGAGTTCGTGGCACTGCTCGGCGAGTCCGGCTCGGGGAAGTCCGTCACGGCACGCGCCATCATGGGCCTCACCGACGCCCACACCACGGTGACTGCCGATCGGCTCCGACTCGACGGCCAGGAGCTCCTCGCGCTGGGCGACGAGCAGCGCCGCCGGCTTCGCGGCGAGCGCATGAGCCTCGTGCTGCAGGACGCGCTCTCCGCGCTGAACCCCGTGCTGTCCATCGGCGACCAGATCGGCGAGCTGTTCCGCGTTCACCGCGGCTTCTCGCGCAAGCAGGCCAGGGCGCGCGCCGTCGAGCTGCTCGGCCTCGTGGGCATCCCCGCGCCCGCCCGCCGGGTCGACGACTACCCGCACCAGTTCTCGGGCGGGATGCGTCAGCGCATCCTCATCGCCATGGCGATCGCGCTCGAGCCCGAGCTCCTCATCGCCGATGAGCCGACGACCGCGCTCGACGTCACCGTGCA
Organism: Gryllotalpicola sp. CP2-P1; assembly: GCF_057512245.1. NCBI lineage: Bacteria > Bacillati > Actinomycetota > Actinomycetes > Micrococcales > Microbacteriaceae > Gryllotalpicola > Gryllotalpicola sp. CP2-P1. The sequence continues at coordinate 201 of NZ_JBLRDT010000065.1, read as the reverse complement.
GGCGCAGATCCTCGATCTCTTGAGCCGGCTGCGGGACGAGCTCGGCACCGCCATCGTCCTCATCACCCACGACCTCGGCGTCGTGATGGAGGTCGCCGACCGGCTCGCCGTGATGTACGCGGGGCGGGTCGTCGAGCGCGGCGACGCGGACTCGGTGCTCGATCGGCCGGCACACCCCTACACCGCGGCCCTGCTGCAGTC
>NZ_JBLRDT010000064.1:0-13603 GCF_057512245.1 Gryllotalpicola sp. CP2-P1 | reverse complement strand
CCGTCGGCAAGCTCGCCTCGGTGAGCCGGCATCGCCGCAGTCGCGGCTGGTGGCTGTTCGCGGCTCTGATGCTCGCCGCGGGCCTCGCGTCCGGCACCGGCTGGTACTTCGGCGCCGGCCCCGGCGCTCTCGTCGCCGTGCCGTCGCTGCGTGAGAAGACCGCGCAGGACGCGGCATCCGCTCTTCAGAACGTCGACCTCGTCGCCAAGCAGAGCCCCGTCTACAGCTGCGAGGTGCCCGAGGGCCACGTGGCCGGTGCGCGGCCGAGCGCGGGGCGCCTGGTGCACAAGGGCAGCACCGTCACCCTGGACGTCTCGCGCGGGCACCAGCCGAACACGATCCCGCCACTCGGCGGCCTCTCGCTCGAGGCCGCGAAGCAGGCGATCACGGGCGCCAAGTCGCTCGTCGGGACCACGGTCGACAACCAGTTCAGCTCGAAGGTCGCGAACGGCGCCGTGATCTCGGCGACGAAGGCCACCGACGACCAGGACATCACCGGCGGCGGCGCCTTCACCCAGTGCGACACCGTGAACCTCGTGGTCTCGGTCGGGCCGGTCCCCGATGTCGTCGGCAAGCCGCTCGCCGAGGCGCAGGCCGAGCTGGCGAAGGCGAAGCTGTCGTTCGGCCAGGGCCAGCAGAAGTACGACGACAACGTGCCGAAGGGCTCGGTCATCGCGCAGGCCCCTGCGAACTCCGGGCCGGTGCGCCCCGGCGACACGATCCTGCTCGACGTCTCGAACGGCCCTCAGCTGTTCAACGTGCCCGACGTGACGGGCATGACGCCCGCCGACGCGAAGCAGGCACTCGAGAAGGCGGGCTTCACGGTCACCGTCCCCGACACGTTCTCGGGGCTGCCCATCGGGGTCTTCGCCGACGGCATGATCGTCGTCTCGAAGGAGACCCCAGACGCGAACTCGAAGCAGCGCAAGGGCACGAACATCAGCTTGACGCTCGGCCTGAAGGGCTGAGCGCAATCAGGCAGAGCCTCGGCCTGAAGGGCTGAGCGCAATCAGGCACAGCCTCGGCCTGAAGGGCTAGTTCTTCCGCAGCTCTTCGGCGACGAGGAAGGCGAGCTCGAGGGACTGCATGTGGTTGAGCCGCGGGTCGCACAGCGACTCGTAGCGGGTCGCCAGCGTCGCCTCGTCGATCATCTCGCTGCCGCCGAGGCACTCGGTCACATCGTCGCCGGTGAGCTCGACGTGGATTCCGCCGGGGTGCGTGCCCGCAGCGCGGTGCGCTTCGAAGAAGCCCTTGACCTCGTCGACGACGTCGTCGAAGCGGCGCGTCTTGTAGCCGGTGGGGGTCGTGATGCCGTTGCCGTGCATCGGGTCGGTCACCCACAGCGGCGTCGACCCCTCGGCCTTGACGGCCTCGAGCAGCGGGGGCAGCGCCTCGCGAATGCGCCCCGCACCCATGCGGGTGATGAACGTGAGACGCCCCGGCTCGCGCTCGGGGTCGAGCTTGTCGATGAGCCGGAAGACGTCGTCGGGCGTCGTGGTGGGCCCGAGCTTGACGCCGAGCGGATTGCGCACACGCGAGAGGAAGTCGATATGCGCACCGTCGATGTCGCGGGTGCGCTCGCCCACCCAGAGCAGGTGGGCCGAGACGTCGTACGGCGTGCCCGTGCGCGAGTCGATGCGCGTCAGCGGGCGCTCGTAGTCCATGAGCAGCGCCTCGTGGCTCGCGTAGAACTCAACGCCCTTGATCTCGTCGAAGTTGGCACCGCATGCCTCCATGAAGCGCACGGCCCGGTCGATCTCACGGGCCATGCCCTCGTAGCGCGCATTGGCGGGGTTCTCGGCGAAGCCCTTGTTCCAGCTGTGCACCTGGCGCAGATCGGCGAACCCGCCCTGCGTGAAGGCGCGGATGAGGTTGAGCGTCGACGCGGCCGTGTGGTAGCCGCGCACCAGGCGTGCGGGGTCGGCCTCGCGCGACTCGGGGGTGAAGTCGTAGCCGTTGACGATGTCGCCGCGGTAGGCGGGCAGCGTCACGTCGCCCCGCGTCTCGGTGTCGCTTGAGCGCGGCTTGGCGAACTGACCGGCCATGCGGCCGACCTTGATGACGGGCAGCGATGCGCCGTAGGTGAGCACGACGGCCATCTGCAGCACGGTCTTGACGCGATTGCGGATGCGGTCGGCGGTCGCGTCGGCGAACGTCTCTGCGCAGTCGCCGCCCTGCAGCAGGAATCCGTTGCCCGCGGCGGCGGCGGCGAGCCGGTCACGCAGCTGGTCGACCTCGCCCGCGAACACGAGCGGGGGAAGCGTCGCGAGCTCGGCGCTCGCGGCCGCGACGGCAGCCGGGTCTGGCCAGTTCGGCTGCTGCTTGATCGGCAGCGTGCGCCAGTGGTCGAGACCCGCGAGAACGAGCGGATCGGTCAGGGCTGCGGGGGTCTCGACGAGGGACGTCATAGCAGAGCGAGTCTATCGGTCAGCGGTTCAGGCTCGGCGTCGTCGCCTTCACGGAACTCGCGTAGACATCGACGTACTCCTGGCCGGAGATGCGCCACAGCTCGTACTGGATCTCATCGGTGACGGCGCGCAGGATGTAGCGGTCGCCCTCGAGCCCCGCGTAGCGCGAGAAGTCGAGCGGCTCGCCGACGACGATGCCGACGCGGCGGATGCGCGGCAGCTTCACGCCGTTGGGCATGAGCTCCTGCGTGCCGATCATCGCGACCGGGATCACCGGCACCCGCGCCTCGAGCAGCATGCGTGCGATGCCCGTGCGACCGCGGTACATGCGGTGATCGGGGCTGCGCGTGCCCTCGGGGTAGATGCCGAGCAGCTCGCCGGACGCGAGCACCCGCAAGCCGGTGTTCAGCGAGTCCTCGGACGCCTTGCCGCCCGAGCGGTCGATCGGAAGCTGCCCGGTGCCGAGGAAGAACATCTTCGTCAGCCAGCCCTTGAGCCCGCGGCCGGTGAAGTACTCGCTCTTGGCGAGGAAGGCGACGTGCCGGTCGACCATCAGCGGCAGGAAGATCGAGTCGAAGAACGAGATGTGGTTGCTCGCGAGGATCGCCGCGCCCTCTTTGGGCACGTTCTCGAGGCCCGTGATCCACGGCCGGAACACGGCCCGCAGCAGCGGGCCGAGAAGCACGTATTTGAGGAACCAGAAGAACGCGTTCAACGGATGCCCCCGATGCGGCTCACTTGGCAGTGGCGACGGCGTGCTGGCGCGCCACGTCGGCGGCGCCGACGACCCCGGCGTCGTTGACGAGCTCGGCGATGCGGAACTCGGGCTCGGGGTGGTAGCCCCGGGCCGGGAGCGTCTGCAGGAACGCCTGCCGCACCGGTGCGAGCAGCTTCTCGCCGGCGGAGGCGACGCCGCCGCCGAAGACGAAGACCTGGGGGTCGAGGATGGCGGCGAAGCTGGCGCAGGCCTGCCCGAGCCAGTCCCCCAGCTGCCGCAGCGCCTGCAGGGCACCGGGGTCGTCCTGGTCGACGAGGTCGCCGATGTCCTTGCCGTGCAGGTAGTTGCCGTTCTTCGAGCGCACGTCGGCGAGAGCCTGGCCGATGCCGCCCGCGTCGGCGAGCGTGTTGGCGTAGCGCTGCAGCGCACGGCCCGAGCCGTACTGCTCGATGCAGCCGTTCGCACCGCAGCCGCACGGCAGGCCGTTCGGCACGACCCGCATGTGGCCGAGCTCGGCGCCGGCGCCGAACCCCCCGCGGAACAGGCGGTCGTTCGCCACGATCGCGCCGCCGACGCCCGTGCCGATCGTGAGCATCACCATGTCGGAGGTGTTCTTGCCCGCGCCGAAGCGGAACTCGGCCCAGCCGGCGGCGTTGGCGTCGTTCTCGATGATCACGGGAACGGAGACCCGCTTCTCGAGCTTGTCGCGGAAGGGCTCGTGCCGCCAGTTGATGTTCGGCGCGTAGTAGACGATCGACTGCGTGGCGTCGATGAACCCCGCCGCCGCCACGCCGGCGGCGACGGCATCCGTTCCGTCCGCCAGCTCGTTGATCATGTCGACGACGATGTCCTCGAGAGCCTTGGAGTCGCCCGCAGGAGTTGGCTTGCGCAACTGCGTGACGATCTGGCCTTTTTCGTCGACGAGCGCTCCTGCGATCTTCGTTCCACCGATGTCGATGCCGATCGCGTGCACGCGGTCTCGCCTTTCGTTTGCAGCTGAGTGTCGGATGTACTGAGGACAGAACGTCCCGGGGACACTGTCTAGAGTGTATGCAGTCAGCCGCGCCACTGTCATGGCGCGGTCATCGGTACCGAAGGAGTTACCGTGCTCGAATCCGCGATTCCAGCCATCGTCCCGGCCGACCCGTCGGCCAACACCACCGACCTGCTCGTCGAGCGCGTCGCGCTCACCCCGGACAAGGTGCTGTTCGGGATTCCCGAGGGCGACGGCTGGCGCGACGTGACCGCAGCCGAGTTCCTCGACCAGGTGCGGGCGCTCGCCAAGGGCTTCGTCGCGGCGGGTGTGCAGCCGGGCGACAAGATCGGCATCATGAGCCGCACCCGCTACGAATGGGTGCTCATCGACTTCGCGATGTGGTTCGCGGGCGGCGTCCTCGTTCCCGTCTACGAGACGAGCTCACCCTCGCAGCTCGCGTGGAACCTCACCGACTCGGGCGCAACGGGCGTCATCCTCGAGGATGCCCGCCACTTCGCCGCCTTCGACGAGGTCGCCGCCGACCTGCCCGCCGTGCAGAAGGTCTGGCACATCGATCTCGGCGACCTCGACAAGCTCGTCGCCTCCGGCGTCGACGTGCCCGATGACGAGATCGAGCGCCGCCGCAAGCTCGCGAAGGGCGACGACATCGCGACGCTCATCTACTCCTCCGGCACGATGGGGCGCCCCAAGGGCGTCGTGCTGACGCACTCGAACTTCGTCGAGCTCTCGCGCAACGCGGGGAAGAAGCTCGGCCCGGTGCTGGAGGATCGGGCATCCACGGTGCTCTTCATCACCATCGCCCACGTGTTCGCGCGCTTCATCTCGGTCGTGTCGATCCATGCGGGCGTGCGGGTCGGTCATCAGGCCGACACCACGAAGCTGATGGACTCGCTGCAGTCGTTCCGGCCGACCTTCCTGCTCATGGTGCCGCGGGTGTTCGAGAAGGTCTACAACACCGCCGAGCAGATCGCCGAGTCCGGCGGCAAGGGCAAGATCTTCCGCGCCGCGGCCGACACCGCTGTGGCGTATTCCGAGGCGAAGGCGACGGGCAAGGTGCCGTTCGGCCTCAGCCTCAGGTTCAAGCTGTTCGACAAGCTCGTGCTCTCGACGCTGCGCGCGAAGATGGGCGGCCAGGTCGAGTACGCGGTTTCCGGCTCTGCGCCCCTGTCGACCCGCCTCGGCCACTTTTTCTCGGCGCTCGGGGTCGAAATCCTCGAGGGCTACGGGCTGACCGAGACCACGGCGCCCGTCTCGGTGAATCTGCCGGGCGCGTCCAAGATCGGGACCGTCGGCCCCGCGCTTCCCGGCAACGCGATCCGGATCGCGGCAGACGGCGAGATCGAGATCAAGGGCGTGTGCGTGTTCAAGGAGTACTGGCACAAGCCCGAGCTGACCGCCGAGTCGTTCGACGACGGCTGGTTCAAGACGGGCGACCTCGGTGCGCTCGACGAAGACGGCTACCTCTCGATCACCGGCCGCAAGAAGGAGATCATCGTGACGGCCGGCGGCAAGAACGTCGCCCCTGCCGTTCTCGAGGACGGCGCGCGCTCCAACCCGCTCATCGACCAGATCGTCGTCGTCGGCGAGCAGCGGCCCTTCATCGCGGCGCTCATCACGCTGGACACCGAGATGCTGCCGGTGTGGCTCAAGAACAATGGCCAGGACGAGCACATGTCGCTCGAAGAGGCCGTGCAGAACGACGCCGTGCTCGCCGAGGTGCAGAGGGCCGTCGACCACGCCAACGAGAGCGTCTCGCGCGCCGAGTCGATCAGGAAGTTCTCGATCCTGCCGACGACGTGGACCGAGGCGAGCGGCCATCTCACGCCCAAGCTGTCGATCAAGCGCAGTGTGATCGTGAAGGATTTCGCTGCCGAGATCGACGCGCTCTATGCGGGCGTGCCCACGCGCGCGATGTCCCTGCAGGGCTGAGGCCCGGGGCCAGGCTCAGAACCAGTCGGATTCCCGGATCTGCTTCATCGCCTCGCGCCGGCTCTGCTTCTCGAGCCGGTCGAGGTAGAGCAGACCGTTGAGGTGGTCGGTCTCGTGCTGCAGGGCCTGGGCGAGCACGCCCTCGCCCTGCACCTCGACCTGCTTGCCGTCGACGTCGAAGCCGACCGCGCGGGCCCAGGGGTGGCGAGCCGTCTCGAACCAGAGACCCGGCACGCTCAGGCATCCCTCGCCCACGGGCTCCTTCTCGCCGCGCACCTCGACGACCTCGGGGTTGATCAGGTAGCCGACCTGGCCGTCGACGTTATAGCTGAACACCCGCAGCGTCGCGCCGATCTGATTCGCCGCGACGCCGGCGCGGCCGGGCAGCTGCACCGAGTCGACGAGGTCGGCCACGAGCGCTCTGACGCCGTCGTCGAAGCCGCCCTCGCCGGGGATCGCAGGGTCGCACACGGTCTTCAGCACGGGGTCGCCGAACAGGCGGATGGGGCGCACGGTCACTCGCAGATCCTATCCGCGGGCGCCCGCGGCGCTCAGCCCTTCGGGTCCGGAAGCCCGTCGACCACGAGCGCCGCAAGAGTGCGGGCGGCTTCGCGGGTCAGCGGCTTGAGCTGGTGATAGGGCACCACCGACCCGGCGGCGAGCAGCGGGTCGTAGGGAATGCGCACGAGCTCGCGCACGCGGGAACGGAAGTGCGCCTCGATCTCGTCGAGCATGACCATGTTCGTGCCCTGCGTCGCCGTGTTGATCGCGACGACGGCGTTCTGCACGAGCTCGCCGTAGCCGTTCGCGTCGAGCCAGGTGAGGGTCTCCGAGGCCAGCTTGGCCTCGTCGACGCTGCCGCCGGAGACGATCACGATCTCGTCGGCGCGCTTCAGGGTGGCGCGCATGACCGAGTGCACGATGCCGGTGCCGCAGTCGGTGAGCACGAAGGAGTAGTAGCGGCTCGCGAGGTCGGCGACGACGTTGTAGTCGTCCTCGTCGAAGGCCTCGGAGAGGTTGGGGTCGGTGTCGGAGGCGAGCACGTCGAGCCGCGTCTCGTCATGGCTCACGAACTGCGTGAAGTCGGTGTAGCTGGCGATCGAGTTCGCGCGGTGCACGACGTCTCGCACGGTGGCGAGTGAGCGGTGCGGCACCCGCTCGCTGAGTGTGCCGCGGTCGGGGTTCGCGTCGACGGCGACGACCCGGTCGTCTCGCACATCGGACAGGGCCATGCCGAGAAGCGCGGTCACGGTCGTCTTGCCGACGCCGCCCTTCCGGGTGAGGACGGGGATGAAGCGCGCTCCCCCGGTCAGCTCGCGACGGATGCGGTGGTCGAGCTCTTTGCGGTGTCGCTCGGCCTTCGAATCGCCGAGATTCACGCCCGTGAAGGTCGCACCGTAGACGAAGCGGTTCCAGGCACCGGTCGGCCTCGACTTCGGCCGCCGCTTCACGTCGAGAATGCGGTCTGCCGTCAGCATCGCCGCGGATTCGGGCAGCTCGCTCGGCTCGCCGCGCAGCCGCTCGCGCCGGGAGGCGGCCGCCGACGTCGTCACCGCAGCGGGGCCGATCTGAGGCGTGACGAGGGTCATCGAGCGGATGCTGGGCGCCGACGGCAGTCGGCCGGGGTCGACCGGGCGCTCCGGGATGGCGACGGCGACCTCGTCGTCGGGCGTCTCGTGGGGCTTTTGCGGCGGCAGCTCGAGGCTGACCGTGATCGTGCGGGGCTCGTCGACGGCCTCGTCGGAGGCATCGACGCGCTGGCCTGTCCTCTCTGCCATTTCTGCAGACTACGGCGGCGTCGCCGCGAACGGAATGGCCGAATCGAGCTCGCCTCATGAGTCGCTCATACGCAGGGAACGGTTAGGTTCCTTCATGCCACTGACGGTAGGTTTCTAGGCGTGCACGTACTCAGCGTCAGTTCCCTCAAGGGCGGTGTCGGCAAGACCACAGTGACCCTCGGACTCGCGTCGGCGGCGTTCGCCAAGGGTCTGCGCACCCTCGTCATCGACCTCGACCCCCAGTCCGATGTGTCGACCGGAATGGACATCTCGGTCGCCGGCCATCTGAACGTCGCAGACGTCCTCGCCAGCCCGAAGGAGAAGATCGTCCGAGCGGCGATCGCCCCCAGCGGGTGGACCCGCGGGCGCCCCGGCAAGGTCGACGTGATGATCGGCTCGCCGTCCGCCATCAACTTCGACGGCCCGCACCCCTCGGTCAAGGACCTGTGGAAGCTCGAAGACGCGCTGGTGCATCTCGAGCACGAATACGACCTCACGCTGATCGACTGCGCGCCCTCGCTGAACGCGCTCACCCGCACCGCATGGGCCGCCTCCGACCGGGTCGCGGTCGTCACCGAGCCGGGCCTCTTCTCTGTCGCCGCCGCCGACCGTGCGCTGCGTGCCGTCGAAGAGATCCGCCGCGGTCTCGCTCCTCGGCTGCAGCCGCTCGGCATCATCGTGAACCGCGCCCGCGTGCAGTCCCTCGAGCACCAGTTCCGCATCAAGGAGCTGCGCGACATGTTCGGCCCGCTCGTGCTCTCCCCTCAGCTGCCCGAGCGCACCTCGCTGCAGCAGGCCCAGGGCGCAGCGAAGCCGCTGCACGTGTGGCCCGGCGAGTCCGCTCAAGAGATGGCGCACAACTTTGATCTGCTGCTCGAGCGCGTCCTGCGCACGGCCCGCCTGGGCGAGTACGCGCAGGAGGGCGCAGAGCCCGTCACCCGCGGCGCAGACCGCCCCGAGATCGCCGAGGCGTAGCGCGTCGGTTCGGCGGCGCGAATCGCCCGAACGGTGCCGCCGCGACGCAGTCGCGGGCGGCGCTTCCGGTGGCCTTTCCGGCACGGAATGTCGTCTGGCGTCCTCCCCCGCTCACGCGGCGACACTGGATGCCGCAAAGCACCCCCGCCACCACGCGCGGCGACACTAGATGCCACAAAGCACCCCCGCCACCACGCGCGGCGACACTAGATGCCACAAAGCACCCCCGCCACCACGCGCGGCGACACTAGATGTTGCATTGCGGCGGCCGTGATCCCGTCCGGCGACATTCCGTGGTGGAATCGGCGCCGCTAACCGACCAGGATTGTCGCCGCATGAAGAACCGCGCTCGTAGAGCAGCAGCTAGTGTCGCCGCGCGAACAACCACCCCTCGCGCAGCAGCGCCTAGTGTCGCCGCACGAAGAATCACGCCTCGCAAAGCAGCAGCTAGTGTCGCCGCATGAAGAACCACCCTCGCAAAGCGACACCTCGTGTCGCCGCGCGAAGAGGTGTGGCGCTAGCTGACCTGCTTGCGGGCGGCGCGGCGTGCGGCCAGCTCGTCGGCGGGGTCCGCCGACTCGACAGGATCGATCTCGACGAGGCTCGCCTCGACCTCGCGCAGCACGCGACCGACCGCGATGCCGAAGACGCCCTGGCCCTGGCTGACGAGGTCGATCACCTCGTCGTTGGAGGTGCAGAGGTACACCGATGCGCCGTCGCTCATGAGCGTCGTCTCGGCGAGGTCTGTCACGCCCGACTCGCGCAGCTGGTTCACGGCGACGCGGATCTGCTGCAGGGAGATGCCGGTGTCGAGCAGGCGCTTGACGAGCTTGAGAACGAGGATGTCGCGGAAGCCGTAGAGGCGCTGCGAGCCCGAGCCGGATGCCCCGCGAACGGTCGGCTCGACGAGTTCGGTGCGCGCCCAGTAGTCGAGCTGGCGATAGCTGATGCCGGCTGCCTTCGCCGCGACCGTGCCCTTGTAGCCCACTTCGTCTGCCATGTCGGGCAGGCCGTCGGTGAAGAGGTACTGCAGATCGAGGCGCCCTTCGGGGCCTGCGGCTTCGCTCATGCGCGTACCTTTCATCGCGTGCGGGGCTCCGACCGAATGCTTTCGATCGGCACTGAGTAAACGGTACTCAGCACCGGCAGGGCGGGCAATCACATCGGGCACCTGGGCCTCGGCGTGTCGCAACTTTCAGCCTCAAGTTGAGGTTGAAGGCTCGTCTCCCGCTGCCCGAGGTCAGGGCGTGAGACGGTCGAGCCCCGCCTGAAGCAGGGTACGTCGCACGGCGTCAAGCTGCCTGGCGATCTCCTGCGCGGTGTCGGCGGTCTTCGCCCGACCGGAGGCGTCGCGGCGGTGCGCGAGCGGCGCGATCGCGCTCTCGATGAGGCCGAGCTCACGCTCGACGCCGGCGCGCAAGGCGCGCACGTGCCGCGGCTCGATGCCGCGCTTCGCGAGCTCGACGAGAGCCGTCAGAACCTGCAGGGCGTCCTCGCCGAAAACTTCCGACGCCTGGATGAGCGAGGCACTGACAGCATCGCTCAGCAGCTGCGAGGTGGCGCCGGATTCGCGCAGCAGCTCGTCGCGCGTGAAGCGCCGCCCGGTCGAGAGCATGTGGGGTCGTGCGGGCCGGCCGCCGGCCGCGACCCCACCGGGAAGCATCGGGCTGAGCCCGGCATCCAGATCGGCGAGGTGGTCGCGGATCACCTTGAGGGGCAGGTAGTGGTCGCGCTGCATCGAGAGCACGAGCTTGAGTCGCTCGACGTCCTCGGGCGAGAACTTGCGATAGCCGGAGGGCGTGCGAGCCGGCGACACGAGCCCCTGCTCTTCGAGGAAGCGCAGCTTCGACGGGGTGAGCTCGGGGTGCTCCGGCGTCAGCTTCGCAAGCACCTGCCCGATGCTCAGAAGGACCGGCCCGGCGTCTTTCGCCTGGGCCGCCGAGCGCGCCACTACTTCTTGCCCGGGTCGTTCTTGCCCAGATCGGCGCGCGACGCGTAGAACGTGAAGCGGTACTTGCCGATCTGCACCTCGGCGCCGTCGACGAGCAGCGCGGACTCGATGCGCACGCCGTCGTAGTAGGTGCCGTTGAGCGACCCGAGATCGCGCACTTCGAACAGGGTGCCGTGCCGAGTGAACTCGGCGTGACGACGCGAGACCGTCACGTCGTCGAGGAAGATGTCGGCGTCTGGGTGCCGGCCGGCGACCGTCGTGTCGGCGTCGAGCAAGAAGCGCGCGCCGGTGTTGGGACCGCGACGGACGATGAGAAGCGCGGAACCGGAGGGCAGCGCGTTGATGGCGTCGAGCTCGTCGGCGGTCACGCCGGTGCCGTCGACGTTCATCGCCTGGGCAAACTCCTCACCGAAGCGCGCTGTCGTCGCTTCGTTGGCTCTCGCCGGTTCGCGCAGGGGGTTCTCGTCTGCCACCATCGTCCTCCTTCGTCCCCTCAGCGTATCGGAAAGGACACGGCGGGGAACCGGCCAAACACGCGCTTACGATGAGCCCGTGTCCCCACTTCTCGTGAATATCTGGATTCTCGTCGGCGTGTGCGCCCTGACCTGGGCGCTGTCGCTCGTCACCAGGGAGCACTCGTGGGTCGACCGGATCTGGTCGATCGTCCCACTCGCGTATGTCTGGGTGTTCGCCGCCGCGGCCGGGCTGAGCGATGCGCGGCTCGTGCTCATGGCAGTGCTCGTGACGCTGTGGGGCATCCGGCTCACCTTCAACTTCGCACGCAAGGGCGGCTACGCACGCGGCGGCGAGGACTACCGGTGGGCCTATCTGCGGGCGCGGATGCCCCGGCCGCTGTTCGAGGTGTTCAATCTGCTCTTCATCGTCTGCTACCAGAATGTGCTGCTGCTGCTCATCTCCCTTCCCGCGTACACCGCGTGGCGGCATCCCCGGCCCCTGACGGCGATCGACGCGGTGCTCGCCGCCGCGTTCCTCGCGGCGCTCGTGGGCGAGACGGTCGCCGATCAGCAGCAGTGGCGGTTCCAGCAGTGGAAGAAGGGCGAGCGCGCCGCCGGGCGCGAGCCGCGGGTGCGCTTCCTGCAGACCGGGCTCTTCCGGCTCTCGCGCCACCCGAACTTCTTCTTCGAGCAGGCGCAGTGGTGGCTGCTGTTCTTCTTCGGGTGCGTCGCCGCCGGCTCGCTGTGGCAGTGGACCGTGATCGGGCCGGCGCTGCTCACGGTTCTGTTCATCGGCTCGACCCGCATGACCGAGCAGATCTCGCGCGAGCGCTACCCCGAATACGCCGACTACCAGGCGCGGGTCTCAGCGCTCGTGCCCTGGTTCCCGCGGCGGCGCGGCGGCCCGGGCGGGTCGCGGGAAGACCTCGCGCAGCTGCGCTGAGCCGAGGTAGGCGCCGATGCCGAGCAGGATGAGGCTGAACGCGATCTGCTCGGTGATCATCCACGCCGGGTAGAGGTGCGGGATCGCAGCGAGCACGAGTGTGACCACCGGGAAGACCCGCGTGAACAGCAGCAGGCGCTGGTAGGCCCAGTACCAGCCGCGCGATGCGCGCCAGGTGAAGTAGAACAGCGTGGTCGTGATGCCGAGGACGACCACCGTGCGCGTCCACACGGGCAGGGTGACGGATGCCCCATGCCGCGCGAGCCCGACTGCGATGCCGACCGCGCCGAGCCCCAGCAGCAGCTCGAGGCCGAGCAGCCATGCGACGCGAGCGAACACCTGCCGGGTGCGCGGGTGCGCGACCGCCTCGGGCGCGGCCACGACTTCCGCGTGTCGGCCGCCCGCGACGCGGTCGAGGAAGCGGAAGGTCGGTTCCAGACGGGCGAGCAGGGCGTTCATGGCTGTGTTCGACCCTAACCGGGGCGGCTGTGTGCGCTGCGCCGCGTGTCACAGTTCCGCAGCCGTCGGGGGCCGGGGTTAGCGTGAAGACATGTCGTGCATCCGCTTCAACACCCCCGCGCAGCGCGAGCAGATGAGGCGGCTCGCGCCCAGCCAGCTGACGCCGGAGCAGGTCGCCGAGCTGCACCCCGCTCCCCCGGTGACCGAGAGCAAGATCCGCCGCCTGCGGCTGCTCGCGACGAACGACAACCCGAAGATCCGCGAGGCGGTCGCCTCGAGCTACAACACGCCGGCCGATCTGTTCGAGAAGCTCGCGAGCGATCCGGACGCCGGCGTGCGTGCGTGCGTCGCCCGCAACGAGGCGACGCCCTGCGACGTGCTGCGTGCGCTCGTCGACGACCCCGACGAGCAGGTGCGCGGATTCCTGGCCATCAATTACTACGTGCCCCAAGACGCCATGGCGCGGCTGCGCGAGGACGCGAGTCAGACGGTGCGCTCGCTCGTGCGCTGGAAGACCGAGCTCGCGGCCGAGTCCGAGCTCGCCGCGGTCTAGGGTTGCGCAGTGGCAAGCCCGCGCCGACGAGCGTGAGGGCGGGTGCGCCTCACTCCTCGAGGAAGACCAGGACCTCGTTGTCCGAGTTGTCGAAGACGAATTGCAGGGCCGTGCCGCCGTCGTAGGCCGATGTCAGGCTGAGCGGGAGGTCGCTGGTCAGCCGGAACTGCACCGCGGCCGGGAAATCCCCAGCGCCCTGACCCTGCCACGCGGGGCCCTCGAGAATGTCGGAATCGGGATCCGCGCCGTCGGCGAAGACCACCATCGACGGATCGTCTGCGCTCGTGACCGCACGGTCGACGACGACGCGCAGCCCGTTGAAGGCCCGAAAGCCCTCGGCGTGGGCTCCGCCGGTGGCGAGGAGGCCCTTCACCGCCAGCGGCACCTGGTAGCGAGGCGACGGCGTGAGCCGCGCGATCTGACGCGCCTGCTCGGGC
>NZ_JBLRDT010000063.1:0-13815 GCF_057512245.1 Gryllotalpicola sp. CP2-P1 | reverse complement strand
CTCGTCGACGCGACCGACACGGGGCGCACGCCGTACACCACGGGCATCCAGCGGGTCGCGCGCGAGAGCATCGCCAGATGGCCGCTCGCACGCATCGAGCTGGTCTGCTGGGACCGTTCCCGGCCGCGCATCCACACCGCGACGGACGAGGAGCGCGCGCTCATCCTCAGCGCAGCGGAGTCGGCACCCGCGCAGGAAGGCGGGCACGGGGACGAGGTCGTGGTGCCGTTCCACGCCACCTATGTGCTGCCCGAGATCTCCGTCGCGCGCCACCGCTACCGCGGCATCCGTACCGTCGCACGCCATTCGGGCAGCCGCCTCGTCGCGGTCGGCTTCGACTGCATCGCGATCACCACCGCCGAGATCGCACCGCCCGGCATGCCTGCTGCCTTCGCGCAGTACCTCGCCTCGCTCGCCTCCTTCGATGAGGTGGTGGCGATCTCCCGGGCGGCCGCGGCCGAGTTCGAGGGGTGGCGGCGGATGCTGGGCGGCGCGGGCCTGCCGGGGCCGGCGGTCTCGGTCGCCGAGCTTCCGTTCGCGGTCGGCGACGTCGATGAGTCCGTGATCGAGGCGACCGGGCGCGAGCTCGGCCTCGACCCCGCCCTGCCCGTCGTCGTCGCCGTGGGCAGCCATGAGCCGCGCAAGAACCATGTCGCCTTCCTGCACGCGTGCGAGCTGCTCTGGCAGCAGGGCGCGCAGTTCGCCGTCGTCATGGCCGGCGGCGCGTCGTGGGACTCCGATCTCTTCGACGACTTCGTCGCCGAGCTGAAGCAGCGCGGGCGCCCGCTCACGACCGTCTCGCGTGCGAGCGACGCGACCATCTGGGCGCTGTACCGGCTCGCGCGGTTCAGCGTGTTCTGCTCGCTCAACGAGGGCTTCGGCCTGCCCGTCGCCGAATCGCTTGCGAGCGGTACGCCCGTCGTCACCTCCGGCTTCGGCAGCATGCGCGAACTCGCAGAGGGCCACGGCGGCGTGCTGGCGGACCCGCGCGAGCCGCGCTCCATCGCCGAGGCGATGCGCGTGCTGCTCGACGACGACGCAGAGCTCGCCCGCCTCGCGGCGGAGACCGCCGCGCTCCCGCGCGCCACGTGGGACGACTACGCGGCCACGCTGTGGCGCGCGATCGAAGGCGCCGCGCTCAGCGCGTGAGGTAGTCGAAGACCTCGGTCGCGTAGCTGTCCCACGTCTTCGGATGCACGTGGCGGGCCTCTTCCGTCAGGGACGCGAGCGCTGCGGCATCCGTCAGCAGGGTGCGCATGGCGTCGATGAGCGACGCATCATCGCGGGGGTCGACCATCAGCACGCCGCCGTACTCCTCCGCGATCTCGCGCATGCTGCCGAAGTTCGAGGAGATCACCGGCGTGCCGCTCGCGAGCGATTCCACGACCGGCAGGCCGAAGCCCTCGTTCAGCGAGGGGAACACGGAGAACGAGGCCTCGTGATAGGCGCCCGCGACGATGTTGTCCTTGGGGGCGCTGACGACGACGACGGGGCGCCCTTCGCCGGTCAGGCGCTCGACTTCATCCGCGAACGCGCCGGAGCTCCACGCATTGCCCCCGACGAAGCCGAGTCGGAACTCATGGCCCTCCTGCCACAGGACTTCTGCGGCGTACAGGATCGCGAGATGGTTCTTGCGCGGTTCGTGGCTTCCGACCACGAGCACGAGGCGCTCGCCGGAGCCGACCTCGAGTTTCCTGCGTGCCAGGTCGATATCCGAGGGAGTGGGAACCGTGACCTCGGCCGCGAGCTGCACCGCCTCGATTTCGGGACCCGCCTTGCCCGCCCCGGTGAGCATTCTGCGCCAGCCGCGGAACTCTGTCGCCGCGGCCTCTGAGATCGGCGCGATCTTCGAAGCGAACGACAGGGCTTCGAGATAGCGGGGAAAGCGCTCGGTGATCGGAGGCGCCGCGGTCTCCGCCGAGGTGACCGGCACGGTGTCCATGCCGATGGCACACAGGCGGGTGCTCGAGTACTGACCGAGCGCCGCGAGGCGGTCGGTACGCCAGTCGTCGACGGCGAGCTCGGGTTCGATGTACGTGCCGCGGATCGGGATGACGACGGTGTGTGCGGAGGCGCGGCCCTCTGCTCGTTCGAAGAAGGGCTCGCTGAGCGCGTCGAGTTCGTCCTCGGTGAGTAGCCGTGGAGCGCGCAACTCCTGGTTCCACACGACCGGTACGACGCGGCCGGCTCTGACCCAGCGCTTCGCGGTTTCGCGGACGACGCGTTGGATGCCGGTGGTGCCGGCGGTGTGCACGGTCGTGTGCACATCGACCAGGACGGCATCGGGGACGACGTTGACGCTGGCCGTCTCGCCGAAAATGCTGTCGTTGGTGGGTGGGCTCAGTCGCTCGATGGCTTCGCGCGCGCCCATCAGCGCGATGGAGCGTCTGAACTCGACGACCTCGTCCCCGGTCGGGAAGGTGACACGCAGAACGGCGAGCGCATCCCAGACCCGACCCATGCTGTGGTCGTCTTCGAGGGCGCTCACGAGAGCATCGCGCGCATCAGCCGAGGTGCTCAGGCCGGCATCGTCTCGTCCCCATGCCACGAGAAGCGCGCGGGTGCGTGCGAAGACATTCTCAGAGTGGATCATGCGACCTCCCCCACCTGCGCCACCTGCTGCCAAAGGTCTTCTGCATACTCGTCCCAGCCGGGGTCGGCGCGTTCGCTGATCTCTCGCCTCAAGCGCTCGACAAGTGCGTCATCGGTCAGCAGGCCGCGGATGCTCGCGACGACCGCTTCGTCGTCACGAGGATCGACCGCAAGGCAACCGCCGCCTGCCGCGATCTCCGCGATGCTGCCGTATGACGTCGTGAGGACCGGGGTCCCCGCGGCGAGCGACTCGGCGACGGGCAGCCCGTAACCCTCGTGCAGAGAGATGAAGACGCTGAACCGTGCGGCGCGATATGCGGCGGCGAGCTCCTCCTCCGACACGTTGTTGCGCAGAGTGATCGGTCGCCCGGCGACCGTCATCGCGGCCGCGGCGTCGTCGACCGAGGTGTACCCTTTCGGGCCTCGACCGCCGAGAAGCATCAGCTCGAAGTCCAGGCCCTCGCGCCACAGCCGCTCCGCGGCGTAGATGACCGTGACGAGGTTCTTCCGAGGCTCGTGGCTGCCCACCGCGAGCACGATCGGGCGCTCGGTGCTCAGCGTGCGCTCGTCGCTCTGCACCGTTTCAACGGGGAGCAGCAGCTCGGTCACTTCCGGGCCCGGTAAGCCCTGCCCGGCCAGTGCGTCGACGAAGCCGCGGAATTCGTCGGCAGACGTTCGAGAGATGCCGACGATGCGCGACGAGTGTCGCAGCACAGAAAGATAGTTCGCGAATTTGAGCGACTCGCGTCGCGCAACGACACCGGCCGACGATACAGGAATCGTGTCGTAACCGAGCCCGACGACGCGATTGCCCGAGAAGCGGGCGAGTGCGCGCAGGACCTCGCACTGGTCGAGTTCGGGAACTTCGGGCATGAACACCTTCGATGCCCAAGGCACGATGACCGGCTCGCTCGCATCGTCGCGATGCTTCGAGCGCTCCTTGGTGCGGCCGGAATGCCAGTCGAGCACGCGGTTGCGCTCATCGGGCGAGAGGTGGCGAAGAGCGGTCGGGTCGTCGTTGAATGCTGCGAACACCACGGGCTTGTCGACCGCCCACCGGGCTGAGACCTCTCGCGTGACGCGTTGCACGCCGGAGTTGTAGCTGTGGCGTGCGGAGAAGTCGGTGAGCACAACCACCTCGTCGCTCCGGATGTCGAGGCGACGCAACTGGCTGTGGTGGCTGCGTGCCACGGGGCCGCAGATCCGGAGCGCGCGCACGGCGATCGGCACGTCCGACTCGGCCAGCAGGGCCCGGCGCAGGGCGAGAAGCTCCTCAACCTCGGGCATCGCTCCGGAGACAGCGATGAAGAGCAGCCACAACTTCGCGTCGTCGCGTGAACGCGCAGCGGCCGTACAACACGCATCCAGTAGTTCAGCCAGCCCCCGCGCGGTCCCCGCCGCGCCGCTCGGGTCAAGCAGGGCAGCGGCCGTGCTCAGGCGCGACTCGAGCCGCCGGATCGCCGTCATCTCCTCGCCCGTGCGGCGGCCGCGCAGGCGCGCTGCCGAATCGCTCGCCCAGCGCAACGGGCGGGTCACACGCCAGCTCATGGAGCCGCGCATGTCGGCGGAATCCGCCACTGCGCCGTCACGCGTCGAGAAGAAGTGCTCCCAATCCGAAAGACCGCTGATCCCGGCTGCGGCGTCGGCGCGCAGGCTGGATTTCGTCATACTGTCTGGCTCCGTTGGTCGGTGGTCGGCGTCGATAAGTCTAGGGCGACGCCTATGGGGGGCAGGCGCGGCCGTGGACGACTTCCACGGAATCGCCGAATACAATCGCGCTGGCAACAGCCGCGTCGCGGCAGAAGAAGGATGGTTGATGAGCGCAGCGAGTGAACGGGCCGCCCGACTGGCGACCCTGCCCTTTGAGAGCGCGAGCACCAGCGGCGTCGGTCACTTCACGGGTTTCTTCCGGTCGATCGGCGAGCTCTGGGTGCAGCGGGAGCTGATGGGGCTGCTCGTGCGGCGCGAGCTCAAGGCGAAGTACAAGGACAGCTCGCTGGGGTTCGCCTGGACCCTGATCCGACCGCTCGTGATGCTGCTGATCTACTACTTCGCCATCGGCAAGATCCTCGGGGCTGAGCGCGCGATCCCGTCCTACGCGATCTTCGTGTTCTCGGGGCTCACGATCTGGGGCCTCTTCGCCGCGATCGTCTCGAGCGGCACGAGCTCGATCATCGCCAATGCGGGACTCATCAAGAAGGTCTACCTTCCGCGCGAGATCTTCCCTCTGGCGGCCACCGGCTCTGCCATCGTCGACTTCCTGTCGCAGTTCGCGATCCTGGTGATCGCCACCCTGGCGCTGCGCCAGCCTCCCCTGCACTTCGAGCTCCTCGGCATCTTCCCGGCGCTCGCCGTCACGGTCGTCTACGGCACCGCCATCGGCATCCTGCTGTCGGCTCTCAACGTGTACCTGCGCGACGTCCAGTACCTCGTCGAGGTCGGGCTCAACATCTTCTTCTGGGTCTCGCCGATCGTGTACTCCTTCGCGTTCGTGCACAACGCCATCCTCAGCACGGGGCATCCGATCCTCGAGCAGATCTATCTCGCGAACCCGATGTCCGTCGCGATGCTGACTTTCCAGCGGGCGATGTGGATCGCCGGCCAGGACCCCTCGGCGCACACCCTCTATCCGCCGAACCTCGACCTGAGGCTGCTGATCATGCTCGTCATCGGCCTCGTGTTCCTCGCCATCGTGCAGCGCATCTTCTCGCGCCTGCAGGGCAACTTCGCGCAGGAGATCTGATGTCGATGTCCACCACGACCAGCACGACCGACGTCATCAGGATCGAGAACGTCTCGAAGCGGTTCGTGCTCCACAAGGACAAGTCGCTCAAGGAGCGGCTCGTCAACTTCGGGCGCTCGCGGGCCCACAAGGACGACTTCTGGGCGCTGCGCGACGTCGACTTCTCCATTCAGTCCGGCACCTCGGTGGGCCTCGTCGGCGCGAACGGCTCGGGCAAGAGCACGCTGCTCAAGGCGATCGGCGGAATCATCACGCCGACGACGGGCCAGGTGCTGCGGCGCGGCCGTCTCGCCGCCCTGCTCGAGCTCGGCGCCGGATTCCACCCCGACCTGACCGGGCGCGAGAACGTGTACCTCAACGCGGCGATCCTCGGCCTCACGCACGACCAGGTCGACGGCTACTTCGATTCGATCGTCGAGTTCAGCGAGATCGGCGGCTTCATCGACACGCAGGTGAAGTTCTACTCGTCAGGCATGTACGTGCGTCTCGCCTTTGCGATCGCGGTGCATGTCGACCCCGACATCCTCCTGGTCGACGAGGTCCTCGCGGTCGGTGACGAGCCGTTCCAGAAGAAGTGCATGGACAAGATCGCCGAGTTCCAGCGCGAGGGGCGCACGATCGTCTTCGTCTCGCACTCGGCAGAGCAGATCATGGCGCTGTGCGACCGCGTCGTCGTGCTGCAGCACGGCAACGTCATCTTCGACGGCGATACCGAGCCCGGCATCGCAGCCCTGCGTCGTTCCTTCGAGCACTGACGGGGCCGGTGGCCGCCCGGGCTTCCGGCTAGCTTGGGTCGTCGGCGGAGCGCACTGCCGCGAGCTCGTCGCGGAGGCCCCGCGCCTCGACTTCGGCCTCGTCCAGATGCGACTCGAGCCATGCCGCGAACTCGCGCTGGACACGCAACGCGGCCGAGCGCGCGTCATGGACCGGTTCGCCGCGCGGCACCGCCTTGAGATCGGGCGGCGCGACGGGGCAGAGCCGGTCGACGGGTTCGTCTGCGCCCGGCGCATCGGCCAGCGTCTGTGCCCACCGCCGGGCGAAGAGCGCGCCCGCATGGTCGGAGGCGAAGGCACGGAACCGAATCGACGCCGACGTCGACCCGCCGCCGATGTGCGTCACCCGCGCGTCCGGCGCGAAATACACGGAGCCGCCACCGGCGGCGATGCGAAAGCAGAGGTCGACGTCCTCGAAGTAGGCGGGGCGGAAGACCTCGTCGAAGCCGCCGAGCGTCTCGAACGCCTCGCGCCGAATGAGCAGGCTCGCTCCCGAGCAGTAGTCGGCGCGCCGAGGCGTGAGCAGTGCGAGCCGCGCCGCCTCGTCGAGGCCGAGCCCGGCGCCGAATTGCACTGTTCCGGCGTCGCGGCGGACACGAGAACCCGCCTCCTGCACGGTACCGTCGGCATTGAGCAGCAGGGCACCGACGGCGGTCGCGTCCATCGCATCGGCACAGCGCACCAGGGCGGAGAGCCAGTCCTGGTGGACCACTGCGTCGTCATTGAGGAAGACGAGATTCCGTGCTCTCGAGCCCGCGGCCGCGGCGTTGCAGCCGCCGCCGAAGCCGATGTTCTCCGCTATATCCACGATCGTGGCGCCGACGACCTCGTCCCGCAGGAACTCACGGACCTCGACGCTCGCGCCGTTCGCGGCGATGCGAACGCCAAACGGCGGCGCGCCCGCCATGGCGCTGAGCGACTCGAGGCAAGCTCGCAGCGTGTCTACGCGCTCCCAGGCGATGATGACGACGTCAGCGACGAGGTCGTCATGTGAGTCAAACGCGACAGTCACGCCTTCAGTCTAGGTTTCCGTCGATTCTCACCAAGGACTGACCGGCGCCGAGCGCGGCAGCGCACTCCGCCAGCTCATGTTCTGCGACGCGTTCACGGTGCAGATCACGAGCAGCACCCACCCGTAGTCGACCAGCGCGACCGATTCCGTCGCGCTCGTCGCGAGCAGGGCGATCAGCACGAGCGGCGTCCACGTGTGAATGACGCTGCGCTTGTTGGATGCCACGAGCCACGACCGCCCCGTTGCGAGCACCACGAGCACCCCGAAGATCAGCACGCCGGCCCAGCCGAGCTGCAGCAGCACGTCGAGGTACGCGTTCAGGCCGTTCGCCTCAGGCATGCCGCTGAACTGGTTGATGAGGCTGTAGGGGAACTCGTCGCCCCGCCAGATCCCGGTCCAGCCCCAGCCGACGAGCGGGTTCGCCTTGCTGAAGTCCCAGATCTGGATCCACAGCTCGTGCCGCACCTTGAGCATGCTGCGGGCATCCAGCAGCGCGATGATCGGGTCGCGCAGCACCCACGCCGCGGCGGCGGCGAGCACCGTGACGACCGCGAGCGTGACCTGCACCGAGAAGCGCCGCCGCTCGTCCGGAATGCTGCGCAGCAGGGCGAGGAACAGCGCCGCGACCACCACGATCGCGATGACGGCCACTGCCACGGGGGAGCGCGACAGCAGCAGGCTGATCGCCGCGAGCGGGATCGACAGCGCCGCCCGCCCGCGCGTCACAGACCTCGTGCGCCACTCGACGAAGAAGGTGACGAGCGCGATCACCGAGATCAGCGCGAGCGCGTTGCGGCTTCCGAAGATCCCCTGGATCGGGCCGCCGTGCGCGATAGTGCCGCTCACGCCGAGGTAGTGCACCGGCTCCGAGGCCACGAGGCCGCTGAACACCTCGAGCGCGAGCGAGCCGGCCAGCAGGAACCGCAGCACGTCGCCCACGACGCGCACGACCTGGATCGTGTCGCGCACGATCGCGAGATAGATGGCGAGGTATGCCCAGGCCAGCTGGTACAGCGACGAGGCGACGGTGGTCCCCCGATTCTCGCTCCAGAACACGCTGATCGTGCACCAGGCGACGAAGACCAGCAGTGAGAT
Organism: Gryllotalpicola sp. CP2-P1; assembly: GCF_057512245.1. NCBI lineage: Bacteria > Bacillati > Actinomycetota > Actinomycetes > Micrococcales > Microbacteriaceae > Gryllotalpicola > Gryllotalpicola sp. CP2-P1. The sequence goes on along the minus strand of NZ_JBLRDT010000063.1, from coordinate 5,600 downwards.
CGGCAGCAGCCCGCGCGCCTCGTGCTGGCCGCGCCGCGCGATGAACGACAGGGTCGCCAGCACCACGAGCGTGCCGAGCGCGCCGATGAGGCCGGGCCAGGCGACGACGCGCAGGATCGCGAAGGTCGAGAACGCCGCACCGACGATGACAAGCGACAGCGCGTTCGCGAACCGGCCCGAGCCGAAGAAGTTCAGCAGCGGCTCCTCGAAGGTGCGCCAGCCCCCGACTCGGCTCACGGGCGGCTCGCCTTGGTCGTCACGGACCACACCACGAGCAGCGCCCAGCCGCTCTCGATGAGCAGGCGGCTCTCGGCGAGCGACTGCACGAGCTGGGCGGAGAACACGAGCAGGGGCAGAAGCGTCAAGGCGGTGAACGGATGCCTGGCCGAGGCATCCACGATCGGTCGGTCCACCGCCATGAACCAGGCGCGCCCCAGCGTCGTGAGCGCGAGGCACGCGAACACGACGACCCCCACGATGCCGAGCTGCAGCCAGACATCCAGCCAGGCGTTGTGCGCCTGCAGGTACTGCACGCCGTGCCGCACGGCGAGCCCGTCGAACGGCTCGGCCCACGGCACCCAGTAGCCGAGCCAGCCCCAGCCGAACGCGGGGTGCTGCTGCGCGAGCCCGATGACCGAGTGCCAGATGGTCGTGCGGCCCGTGAGGTCGGGCTCTTTGCCGAGCAGGGCCGTGAACTCGTGCCACGCGGTCAGCACGCCCCCGACGACGACCACCACGAGCAGCACGGCGCTGAGGTAGATCGGACCGCGGCCCCGCTGCCCGCGCACGCGCGCCCACAGGGCGAAACCGAGCACGACCGCCGTCGCGAACGCGGCGACCGTCACCGTCGCCGAGCGGGTGAGCGCGAGCTCGAGCACCGCGAGCGCGATCCAGAACCAGCCCCTGAACGGCCGCGAGAGCCCGTCGGCGCGCTGCAGCGCGAAGATGATGAGGCCGATCAGCGCGCACATCGCGAGCAGGTCGGAGTTGCCGACGATGCCCTGGATCTGGCCGCCGTGCAGCAGCTCGTCGCGGCTCCAGTAGAAGGCGCCAGGCAGCTTGCCCGTGTAGTCGACGCCCGCCACGCGCACGAGCGGCAAAATCGGATGCCGCACGACGAGCGCCACGATGAGCTCGAAGAGCAGCGAAAGCCCGAGCACCCAGCGCAGCGCCCCGCCGACGACCGCGGCGAGCTGCCGCTGGGTCAGGATGAGCGCGGGCGCGAGGCCCGCGACCCCCGCCGCGATCAGCGCGAGCGCGCCGAGGGTCACATCGAGGTGGCCGCCGGGGCCGCTCGTGCCCTGGTAGCGCGCCCATGCGATCGAGGCGATGGCGAGCAGCACGAAGAGCAGCAGCATCTTCGGCCACTTGCGGAAGCGCAGCTGGGGTCGGGCGACGAAGATCCAGACCACGTTCGCGATGGCGAGCACGCCGGCGAGAGCGAGGTAGGCCGGCCAGCCGATGAGGTTGCGCCAGAAGTCGCCGGCGAACATCGTGAAGAACGACAGGGTCGCGAGGATGCCCGCGGCGGGGTGCAGCGGCGCGGCCGGGATCCTCATAACCAAAGGGTATCGGCGCGCCCGCTCAGGAATCCCTGATGTGTCGCGCGCGCCCGCCGCCGGCCTACACGAACGCGGCTTCGCCCGTGATCGCGCGGCCGACGATGAGGGTGTTCATCTCGCGGGTGCCCTCGTAGGAGTAGATCGCCTCGGCGTCGGCGAAGAAGCGCGCCGCGTCGTGGTCGAGCACGATGCCGTTGCCGCCGAGCGCCTCGCGGCACCATGCCACCGTCTCGCGCATCTTCGACGTCGTGAATGCCTTCGCGAGGGCCGAGTGCTCGTCGCGCTGCGTGCCGGCGTCGAGCATCTTGGAGACCTGCACGACGAGGGCGAGCGAGGCGGTGATGTTGCCGAGCGACTTGACCAGCAGATCCTGCACGAGCTGGTGCGAGGCGATCGGCTTGCCGAACTGCACGCGCTCCTTGGCGTAGCCGAGCGCCGCCTCGTACGCGCCGATGGCGACGCCGACGGCCTCCCACGCGACCTCGGCGCGGGTCTGGCGCAGCACCTTCGCGGTGTCCCGGAACGAGTTCGCGTTCACGAGCTTGTTGGCGTGCGGCACGACGACGTCGGTCAGGGTGATGTCGGCGTTCTGCACGATGCGCAGCGCCGTCTTGTTCTCGATCTTGGTGGCGACGAATCCCGGGGTATCGTTCGGCACGAGGAATCCCTTGACCTGCTTGTCGGCCTCGTCCTTCGCCCAGATCACGGTGACGTCGCCGAAGGTGGCGTTGCCGATCCAGCGCTTCGCGCCGTTCAGCACCCAGCGGCCGCCGTCGGGGCCGTCCTCATGGCGGGCGGTGGTGCGCAGCCCCTGTGCCGAGTCCGAGCCGGACAGCGGCTCGGTGAGGCCGAACGAGCCGACGATCTCGCCAGAGGCGAGCTTCGGCAGCCAGTGCGCGCGCTGCTCGGCGCTGCCGCAGAGCGACACGGCGCCGGCGGCGAGGCCGTTCTGCACCCCGACGTAGGTGGCCACGGAGGCGTCGACGCGGGCCAGCTCGAGGGCGGCGAAGCCGCGGAAGACGGCCGAGTTCGGGAACGGCTTCGTCTCCTCCCAGGCGAACGACGCGACGCCGAGCTCGTGCAGGCCCGGGATGATCTCGCGGGGGAACGTCGCCTTCTCCCAGTGCTCCGTCACGAGCGGCTTTACCTCGGCCTCGAGGTGCGCCCGCAGCTTCGCGAGCGCCTCCTTCTCGACGTCGGTCAGCTCGTTCGCGAATCCGTAGAAGTCCGCGACGAGCGGCTCGAAGACGGTGGCGGGCGCGATGGCAGTGTCGGTCATGATCCTTCTGAGCTCCGTTGCTGCTGGGTGGTCGTCGTCAGGCTACGGTCGGGGAAGGACCGGTCGGTAGCCTGGTGTGGCTTTGCTGACGTGACGACGCGAGGAGCGCCCCCGATGTTTGTGCGGATCGACAACACGCCCCGTGACTATGCGTGGGGGTCGGTGACCGCCATAGCGCGGCTGCTGGGGCGCGCGCCGACCGGGAGCCCCGAGGCCGAGCTGTGGCTCGGCGCCCACCCCGGCTCGCCGGCTCGCATCGAGGGCGGCTCGCCCGCCCCCGATCTCGCCGCCTGGATCGCGACCGACCCGCAGTCGGCGCTCGGTGCGCAGCAGCTCGCGGCAGACCAGGCCGCGGGACAGTCGCCGCACCTGCCGTACCTGCTGAAGGTGCTGGCCGCCGCCGCGCCGCTGTCGCTGCAGGCGCACCCGTCGCCCGAGCAGGCCGCCGAGGGCTTCGCGCGCGAGAACGCGGCGGGCGTTCCCCTCGATGCGCCGCACCGGAACTACAAGGACCCGTTCCACAAGCCCGAGATGCTGTTCGCGCTGTCCGACGCGTTCCATGCCCTCTGCGGATTCCGCAGCCGCGCCGCCGTGGCCAGCGATCTCGCCCGGCTGAGCTCGGCGGCGCGCGGCGCCGGTGCGTCCTCGGCCGGGCTCGAGGACTTCGCGCACCGGCTCGCCGGCGCTCCCGACGACGGCGCGGCGCTGCGCGACGCGGTCACGTGGCTGCTCTCGGGCGGCGCCGAGGTCGACCAGCTGGTCGCCGAGACCGTCGCGGCCGCGCGCCTGGTGCTGGCCGAGTGCGGTGCCGACGACTTCGAGAGCGTCGACGCGCTCGACCCTGCGCTGCTGCCGTTCGAGACCGTCATCTCTCTCAACGACGCGTACCCGGGGGAGTCCGGCGTGGTGATCTCACTGCTGCTCAACCGCGTGCGGCTCGTGCGCGGGCAGGCCCTCTACATGCCGGCCGGGAACATCCACATGTACCTCGCGGGGCTCGGCATCGAGCTGATGGCCGCCAGCGACAACGTGCTGCGCGGGGGCTTCACGCGAAAGCACATCGACGTGCCCGAGCTCGCGCGCGTGCTCGACTTCACCCCGCTGCCGGCGCCGCTGCTCGAGCCGGCCGAGCTGGCGCCGGGCGTCGAGGTGTTCCGCCCCGACGTGCCCGACTTCGCGCTCGTGCACGCGGTCGTCGACGAGGGCGATGACCCCGCGGGCATCCCCCTCACGGCGCCCGCGATCGCGATCGCGACCGACGGGACGCTCGAGCTCACGGGCCGCACCGGTTCCGTCTCGCTCGCTCGCGGGCAGGCGGCTTACATCACCCCCGACGAGCAGCAGCTCGCGATCGGCGGCGCGGGGGAGCTGTTCCTCGCGACCACGGGAGACTCGATCGCGGCGTAGACCCCGGCGTCTAGCCCAGCTCAGGTGCGACCGGTTCTGGTGCGACCCCCAATGGGGGGTAGACATCATTTGATTCCGATCCCGCCAATTTCGTGACACGCCGACACGCCCGGGCGGCGCGATCGATCTGTCTGCCCTTACGATTCGCGACTTGACTTGCGGTGAATTACACGGGTGTAATTGGTCAAGCGCCGTTCCGGCGCGACCGGCAAGACAGGCGGTCCTCAAGGGGTTGGGGCCGGGTGGGGAAAGGGAGTCCGATATGACTGATGCTTATCGCTCCGCAGTGCCGGACGACTGGTTTGTCGATCCTGTACGACTGGGGGTGCCCGGCGTTCGCCGAGCCGACGTCGACGATGACGAGAACGCTCTTGCCTGGCAGTCCGACGCGCTGTGCGCGCAGACCGACCCCGAGGCGTTCTTCCCCGAGAAGGGCGGCTCCACGCGAGACGCCAAGAAGATCTGCACCTCCTGCGAGGTGCGCGCCCAGTGCCTCGAATACGCGCTGCAGAACGACGAGCGCTTCGGCATCTGGGGCGGCCTCTCCGAGCGCGAGCGCCGCAAGCTCCGCCGCCGCGCGGGCTGAGCGAGTCCGACCGGCCTCCATTCGGCTTCGCCGAGTCGGCCCGCGCATCCGGTGTCGCCGAGTCGGCGCGCATCCGGCTTCGCCGAGTCGCACCGCTGTTTCACCGCGCTCCCAGGTTTCATGACGCGCCTGTAGCGCTGCGCGGGCGGCGGGAAACGCCTACCTAGGCTGTCCGCGATGCTTCAGACAGTCACCGCCATCATCGTCGTCCGGCACGGGGCGGCGCGTGTGCAGCGCACACTGGAGTCGCTGCGAGCACAGACCCGCCGGCCCGATTCCGTCGTCGTGATCGAGACCGGCTCAGACGGCGACGTGACCCCAGAGGTCGCCGCCTTCGCGCCGACCCAGCACCTCGCCACGAAAGAGAAGCTGAGCTTCCCCGCCGCTGTCGCCGCCGCCCTGCGCGCGGTCGAGCCGCCGGTGCACGCGGAGCAGTGGCTGTGGCTGCTCGCCCAGGACACGGCGCCCGAGCCCCAGGCGCTCGAGCAGCTGCTCGCCGTCGGGGAGGTCTCGCCCTCCGTCGCCGTCACCGGGCCGAAGCTCGTGGAATGGGACGACCGAGATCGCCTGCGCGGCTTCGGCCTCACCATGACCCGCTTCGGCGCGACGGTTCCCCTCGTCGACGACGAGCTCGACCAGGGGCAGCATGACGGCGCCTCCGACGTGCTCGGCGTCCACGAGGCCGGCATGCTCGTGCGGCATGAGGTCTTCACCGAGCTCGGCGGCCTCGACCTCGCGCTGCCGGTCGTCGACGGGGGCCTCGACT
>NZ_JBLRDT010000062.1:0-13868 GCF_057512245.1 Gryllotalpicola sp. CP2-P1 | reverse complement strand
GCACCCCGCGCACGGCGTGGCGGTGCGCGATGTACTCGGCCTCGCCGCCGCCCTGGGAGTGCCCGGCCAGCACCAGGCGATTCCAGCGCACCTCGGACCCGCGCAGGTAGCGCTGCCACCGGCCGGCGGGGTCGTGCGCGCACAGGTAGGCGAGCGCGTCGTCGAGCCTGTCGACGATCGCGCCGCCAGGGGCCACGCGGCTGAAGCGCGTCGGGTGACTGCCGTCGAAGCGGTTCGCGAGCATGTCGCCGTAGCAGGCCAGGTCTGCCTCGCAGCTGTGCGCGAGCGACGGCCCGATGTTGTGGTAGTCGAGGCCGAGCACGCTGAAGCCCGCACCGTGCGCCGTGTCGAGGAAACGCGTATAGCTGCGCGGCACGGCGCCGGTCGCGGGCAGGAACACGAGCAAGGGAGCGTTCCCGGGCGACGACTCCGCGAGGTTGAGCGCGTCGGGCCGCAGCGCGTGGTCGGCCGGCGACGAGAGCCGGAAGGCGATCGGCCCTGCCGCCTCTGCCACGTGCCCCGGCCAGGCGAGCATGCCGAGTGTCGCAGCGCAGACGGCTGCGGCGAGCGCGAGGACCAGCCAGATGCGGTGACGCGGGAGGGACACGAGCGGATGCTACGTGTCGCGATCTACGAGAAACGAATGAATCCGCCGACCGGAAGCCAACGGAACGGACACGATTCGATTACAGGCCTGCTCGGCTTTCAGCGCCTGCACGGGTGTCGTTCACCGGCGGTTCGCCTCGAAGTGGTCGGATAGAGACGTGAACACCCGTACAGCGGAGTACCCGCGACCGGACCACTTCCTGCTGCACCTCTCCGACACCCACCTGCTGGGGCGCGACAACGGCGTCGCCGGAAAGCTCTACGACCGGGTCGACAGCGCCGCGCACCTCGCCGAGCTGTTCGCCGAGCTCGAGGCGAGCCGCGGTCGCCCAGAGGCGATCGTCTTCACGGGCGATCTCGCCGACAAGGGCGAGGCGGATGCCTACGAGCTGCTGCGTTCGATCGTCGAGCCGGCGGCCGCGCGCATCGGCGCCCAGGTCATCTGGGCGATGGGCAACCACGACGACCGCGGCGCGTTCCGCGAGCACCTGCTCGGCGAGGTTCCCACGCCCCGGCCGGTCGACCGCGTCTACGACGTCAACGGGCTGCGCGTCATCACCCTCGACACGAGCGTTCCCGGCGAGCACTGGGGCGCGCTCACCTCGGCCCAGCTCGACTGGCTTGCGGAAGAGCTCTCGGAGCCCGCGCCGCACGGCACGATTCTCGCCATGCACCACCCGCCGGTCCCCGCCGTGCTCGACCTCGCCGTCACCGTCGAGCTGCGCGACCAGAGCGCTCTGGCCGAGGTCGTCGAGGGCACCGACATCCGCGCCATCCTCGCCGGCCACCTGCACTACTCGTCAAGCGCGACGTTCGCGGGGATCCCCGTCTCCGTGGCATCCGCCACCTGCTACACGCAGGATCTCAACGTGCCCGTGCGGGGCGAGACGCGCGGCACGAGCCCGCGCGACGGCGCCCAGGCGTTCAACCTCGTGCACGTCTACCCCGGAACGGTGCTGCACTCGGTCGTTCCCCTCGGGCAGTACGCGTCGCTCGACTACGTGAGCCCCGAGATCGCGGCCGCCCGGCTCGCCGACGCCGGCATCCGCATCGCCGACCGCGTCAACGCGTGGGTCACGCCCGAGGAGCCGATGCTGGCTCCGCAGGAGGAGCCGGCGCTCGAGAACTAGCCACGGGCCGCTCCCACGGCGCGGGAATCGGGAAGTACCGCTCGAGGAACTCCGTCACCGCCTCGGTGCGCTCTTCGACGGAGAGCTCGGGGTTGCTGCCGTCGTTGAGGCAGAACATGTCCTGATCGCGGCGGCGCAGCAGCCGGTCGAGCTGGTTCAGCGAGCGCCGCAGCGTGGTCTCGACGTAGGTCACCTTGGCCTGTCGCTGCTCGACGGCTCGCCCCGTGATGAGCGCGTAGTAGTGGTACAGCGAGTTGGTGACGGAGATATCGCTCGCGCTGCGGAAGCGGCTCGCCGCCGTGCGGCGGAACTCCTCGGGGAACTCGGCCTCGAGCTCCTTGGCGATGCTAACCCGCAGCGGCGCGGCGCAGTGCTCGAGATGCCGCGTCGTCGTGCGCCCGAAGCGCTCGCGCAGCAGGCGCCGGTTCACCCGCGCCGCGTTCTCGTGCCCGCTGCGGGCGGGATCGTTGTCGCCCAGGCCGATGCGGGTCGTCGCCTCGACGAACTTCGACACACCGCCCGGCGAGAAGAACATCGAGGGCTGCACGGGGCGCCCGAAGAACATGTCGTCGTTGGAGTAGAGGAAGTGCTCGGCGAGGCCGGGAATGCGGTGCAGCTGCGCCTCGACGGCGTGCGAGTTGTGCGTCGGGAGCACCGAAGGATCGGCGAAGAACTCCTCGCTGCGCACGATCGTCACCTTGGGGTGCTCGGCGAGCCACGCCGGCGCCGGCGAGTCGGTCGCGATGAAGATGCGGCGGATCCACGGCGCGAACAGGTGCACGCTGCGTAGCGCGTACTTCAGCTCGTCGATCTGCCGATAGCGCGCCTCGGAGTCGTCGCCCTCGCCGACGACGTAGCTCGCCATGCGCGCGGCGCGCGCCCGCTGGAACTCGGCGGACGAGCCGTCGACCCACGAGAAGACGAGGTCGATCGGGAAGTCGACATCACTGACCGTCGGCTCGAACATGCCCTGCAGGGTGGGCCAGGTCTGCCCGAACAGCTCGACCTCGTCTGCAACCGCCTCTGACCGCTTGATGCGCGTGCGGGTCAGCAGGTTGGGAACAGGGGCGATGATCTCTTCGTCACCGAACCGCCACAGCTCGAGCTGGAACGCGTCCTTGTGGCCGTAGCGCAGCCGCCCGACGGGCTCGATGCGCGGGCGGTAGAGCCGGAACACCTCGGCCTTGTGGCGCTCGGAGAGCACCCCGTCGGCCAGCAGCAGCGGCCGCCCGTCGTCCTTGCGCACCGTCGCACCGTCGACGCGCATCGTCTTGGCATAGAACGGCTCGTCGCGGAACGCCTCGGCGAGCACTGCGACGAGCCTCTTGCGCGCGGCACGGTCGACGGCGATCACGAGGCGGCCGGCTTCGTCGCGCACGAGCAGATAGGCGATATCGGATGCCGCGAGCACGGCTCTGACGGCGAGCAGGTCGCTCACCATGGACTCGTACGGCGTCAGGTCGGTGTTCAGCAGGGAGTAGAGCCCGCCGCGCAGCACGATGTCGGCGCGGTCTTGCAGGCCCGCCCCCCGCGCCACCGGGGAATCGGGATCCCGTGGAATGGCGTGGAGCATGCAACCACTGTAAGTACTTCCGGGTTGGAAGACTGGGGGCATGGCCTCATCACGCGGAGTCGCGCACCTTTCGCGCGAACTGGTGAACAAACTCGTCGGCATCGTGACGGACCCCGCGCTGCCCGCCCAGCGGAAGCTCGACCAGGCCGCCGCCACCCTCGACCGCGTCGTCCGCGATGCTGAGTCGCCTGCGGCATCCGCCCGTCACACGCTCGTGAGCGCACTCGACGACGCGATCAGCACCGCGAGCGAGTTGGTGCGGGGCGGCGCCGGTCGGCCTGACGTCGAGGCGCGGGTGCGCGCGAAGCTTGTCGAGGCGCTGCGCGAGGTGCCCGGGGTTTCGGTCGAGCGGGGACGTTAGCAGTCGCGCCGAAAGACTAGAAGGGCGCTTCGTCGGGGATCGGTGGTCGCGGGCGTCTCGAGCGCGGCGGTGGGTCGAGACTGCGATCCCAATAGCGCCTGCCACCCGGGGAGGACCACACTTCGGTGGTGCCGGCCGCGGTCTGGCGGGTCTCGACGGCCCAGCGGGTGGCGTGCTTCACGGCGTGGTCTTTCGGGCACCGCGGCGTCAGGTTGTCGGCGCTCGTCTCGCCGCCCATGGCGAAGTCGATGCGGTGGTCGAGGTCGCAGTCCTCGCCACCGCGCGTGCAGCCGGGGGTTGCGCAGATCTCATCGCGGGCGAGCACGAAGCGCCTGAGGTCGGCGCTCGGCACGTACTTCTTCCGCCCGACTCCCAGCACCGCCCCGTCGACCGGATCGGTGAAGATGCGGGTGAGCGTCGGGGAGGCGCCGACGAGCTCGCGGGCGCGGGCGGCGGAGATCGGCACGACGCCGTTGATGGAGGCGGGCTTGACCTCTTCCGGGCAGTGCGCGAGGTTCGAGAGCGGCACGTAGACGTTCACGTGCGGCCGCGCCTCGTTCGGCTCGCCCTTTCCGATCAGGACGTCGGCCGTGACGTCGGCCCGCTTCTGGTCTGCGGTGCGCCGCTCGGCGTCGGGCAGATTCGCGTCATCGAGCGTTCTCGCCAGTGCGTCGACCCGGGCCTTCGCCAAGAGTGCCTGGTCGGCGTGCAGATAGGCGGTGAAGTAGGCCATGCCGGTGCCCTCTTCGATGTCGACCCAGACGCGGCGCGCGGCGGCCGCCTCGGCATGGACCACATCGAGCGGCCTCTCGCCCAGCCGCTCGGCCAGGCGCGCGGCCTTCCGACCGAGCTGCTTGATGTTGACGATCCTGCCGGCCTCGGCCATCACCCGGTCGAAGTACAGCTGCACCTCTTCGTCGATGGGCAGCTTTCGGAAGTGCTTCAGGATCACCCGCGTCTTCTGATGCGTGATCTCGCCCGCACGGAACGCGGCCCAGGTCGCCGGCAGCAGATTGGCCAGCATGCGGCCCTCGTCGAGCAAGGTGCGCACCTGGTCTTCGCTCATCGCGAGCTCGAGCGACAGGCCCAGCACGGCCGAGCGGGCGGCATAATCGGCGTCGGTCGGCCGGGGGTCCCCGGGAACCAGCTCGATCTCGGGATGCGCGACCGCGTTGTCGACGGTGCGCACGACGGTCTCGATCAACCCCGCCTCGGCGCGCGCCTGCGCGGCCTGCAGCTCGTGCGCCTGGTCGAGCAGCCGCTCGCGCGCCAGTTCGGCTGCGCTCGCGCCGCCATCGGAGGCGCCGATCTCGGTGGGGTGGTTCATGCGTGCAGTCAACCAGGGACCACTGACATTGGAGGCCGACCATTCGCGACTGCGCATGAAGGGGTGGATAACCTTCCGGCGCGCACGTCCTCAGGGCGTGAAACGCGCCCGTCACGCTCGCTCTGCCACAATCGGCGCATGCGCGTCATCACCGCCGAAACGCCCGAGCCGTATCTCAAGACAAACGAGCGCCCGCGGCGCACCGTGCGCGTCGCGCTCGTGCAGCACCGCTGGCTCGAGGATGCCGACGAGCTGCGCGCCCAACTCGCGGAAGGGATCGCGGCGGCGGCCGCGTCCGGCACTCAGGCCGTGTTCCTGCCCGAGCTCACGCTCTCGAAGTACCCGGCGGATGTCCGCGCCACGGGAACCCCGAAGGAGGGCGCCGAGTCGCTCACGACCGGCCCCACGTTCGCCTTTGCCGCCGAGCAGGCGAGGAAGCACGGCATCGTGGTGCACGCGAGCCTCTACGAGCGCCCGGCCGACGACGACGAACCCGACGACCCTCGCGGCTACAACACGGCGATCCTGGTGAGCCCCGACGGCGAGCTCGTCGGCCGCACCCGCAAGACGCACATCCCGGTGACCGCGGGCTACTACGAGGACACCTACTTCCGCCCCGGCCCGGCAGAAGACGCCTACCCCGTCTACGGCGTGACGCAGCTCGGCGGCGCGAAGCTCGGCCTGCCCACCTGCTGGGACGAGTGGTTCCCCGAGGTCAGCCGCAGCTACGGCCTCGCCGGCGCCGACATCCTCGCGTACCCCACGGCGATCGGCTCCGAGCCCGACTTCCCCAACTTCGACACCGCTCCCCCGTGGCAGAAGGTGATCGTCGCGAACGGCATCACGAGCGGGCTCTACATGGTCGTGCCGAACCGCTGGGGCGACGAGGGCGCGCTGACGTTCTACGGCACGAGCTTCATCTCCGACCCGTTCGGCCGCGTGCTCGTCGAGGCGCCGCGCGACGAGTCGGTCGTGCTCGTCGCCGACCTCGATCTCACCAGCCGCGCCGAGTGGCTCGAGCTGTTCCCCTTCTTCACGACGCGGCGGCCCGACACCTATGCGGGGCTCGCATGACGGCGGCCCCGAGCCTCAGCTGGCCCGCCGAGACCGCACCGCACGATCGCCTCTGGCTCGCCTTCCCGACCGGCGGCTACACGCTGGGCGACACCGCGGCCGACGCGCACGAGGCTCGGCAGATGTGGGCGGATGTCGCGGCAGCCGCGGCCGACTTCGAACCGGTCACGGTCGTGGTCGACCCGAGCCAGGTCGAGGTGGCGGCCCGGTACCTGCGCGACGACATCGAGACCGTCGTCGCACCACTCGACGACGCGTGGATGCGTGACATCGGCCCGACCTGGGTGCGCGACGGCAGCGGCGGCCTCACCGCCGTCGACTGGATCTTCAACGGCTGGGGCGCCCCGGCCTGGGCGACGTGGGGCAAGGACGCGCTCATCGCTCAGACGGTCGCGGCGACCGCGGGAACACCTGTCGTGAGCTCCCTTCTCGTCAACGAGGGCGGGGCGATCCACACCGACGGTGAGGGCACGGTGCTCGTGACCGAGACGGTCCAGCTCGATCAGGGCAGGAATCCGCACGCCACCCGGGAACGCGTCGAAGCCGAGCTCGCGCGCACGCTGGGCGCGCGCAAGGTGATCTGGCTGCCGCGCGGGCTCACGCGCGACTACGAGGAATTCGGCACGCGCGGCCACGTCGACATGGTCGCGACCCTGCCGAGCCCGGGCACGCTGCTGCTGCACGTGCAGCGGAACGACGCGCACCCCGATTTCGAGGTGACGCGCGAGCTGCGCGCGTTCTTCGAGGGGCAGACGGATGCCTCAGGCCGGCGCTTCGACATCGTCGAGCTGCCCGCGCCCGACGCCCTGACCGACGACGAGGGCCCCGTCGACTACAACTACGTCAATCACGTCGTGGTGAACGGCGGCGTGATCGCCTGCGCCTTCGGCGACAGGGTCGCCGACGAGCGTGCGGCGGGCATCCTCGCCGACGCGTACCCCGGCCGCCGCGTCGTCTCGCTCGACGCCAGGCCGCTGTTCGCGCGCGGCGGGGGCATCCACTGCATCACGCAGCAGCAGCCGGCCGCGTCACCAGCCTGATTCGCGCAGTGCGCCCAGTGCCATGCCGCGCGGGTCGTAGGGGTACCGCACGCCCTGGATCTCGCGGTGCGTCTGATGGCCGGGGCCGAACCAGAGCAGCGCGTCGTCAGGCCCGAGCATCGCGACCGCGGCCTTGATGGCCTCTTCCGGCGGGAAGATCTCGCGGATGTCGCCGTCGGGCCGCGCCTCGCGCGCGCCTTTGAGAAGCCCCGCGCGGATCACCGCCGCATCCTCCCACCGGGGGTGGTGGTCGGTGACGATGGTCGCGTCGCTGTTGAGCGCGGCGGCAGCGCCCATCGCGGGGCGCTTCGTGGTGTCGCGCGAGCCGTCGGCGCCGATCATGGTGATCAGGCGGCCCTTGGTGACCTTGCGCACCTCTTGCGTGGTGCGCTCGAAGCCGTCGGGCGTGTGGCCGAAGTCGAGGTAGACGACCGGACCGCGCCCGGTCGTGACGACCTCGGTGCGACCGGGAAGCACGGTCTGGATGCCGCCGTCGCGCTCGAGCACCGCGACGATGTCGTCCCAGGCGTAGCCCGCCTCGAGCAGCATCACGATCGCGATGCCGGTGTTCGCGACCATGTGCGCGCCGATGACCGGCGTGACGCTCGTGAGCTCGCGCGTGCCGTCGGCCGAGCGCAGCGTGAACTGGGTGTGCACGTCGGCGGTGCTCTCGCCCGCCGTCACGATCCAGTCGGCGGTGGCCGCGAGGTCCTGGTCGAGCGCGATCTGCGGCGTCGCGATGGTGGTGACGGGCACGCCGTCGGCGCGTGCGGTGTCGACGACGGTCTTGCCTGCCGGGGTGTCGAGCGAGACGACCGCGCGCTTCGCGCGGTCGGCGCGGAACATGGGGAGCTTGCCTTCCAGGTACTCGTCCATGTCCTTGAAGTCGTCCATGTGGTCGTACTGCAGGTTGGTGAAGCCGGCCACGTCGAACTTGAACCCGTCGACGCGGTGGCGCACGATGCCCTGCACGCTGACCTCGAGCGCGAAGGTCTCGACGCCGCGCTCGACCATGAGCGCGAGCAGCGCGTGCAGCTCGCTCGACTCGGGCGTGGTGAGGCGCGCGGTGATGGACTCCCCCGCGATGTGTCGCTGCGCCGACGACGACATTCCCGACACGACGCCGAGCTGGGTGAGCAGCGCGTCCTGCAGGTGCACGGTCGAGGTCTTCCCGTTGGTGCCCGTGACGCCGAGGATCTTGAGCGGCGAGTCGGCCGTGCCGTAGACCCACGCCGAGTAGTCGGCGAGGTGGCCGCGCGGGTCGTCGGTCACGAGCACCGGCACGGTGAGGCCCGCGTCGCGCACGAGCCCCAGCCCGTCGGCATCCGTCACGATCGCGACCGCGCCCTTCTCGACGGCCTCGGGCGCGAAGGACGCGCCGTGTGCGCGCACGCCGTGGATGCCGACGAAGATCTCGCCGCTGCGCAGATCGGCCGTGGCGAGCGTGATGCCCGTGGCCGACACGCCCTCGAGCGAGCCGTCGACCTCGAGGCCGAAGTGCCGGGCGAACTCCGCGAGCGGCCGGGGCGTCGGGTGCTCTGGGCGAAGGACGGGAGGAACGCTCTGCATCCTGTAACTCTATCGGCGCGGCTACTTGCCGCCCTCAGCATCGGCCGCACGCTGCAAGGCGTCCTGCAGGCGAGACTGCGCGTCGCCGTACGCCGTCCAGTCGCCGTTCTTCAGGGCGTCCTGCGCGTCGTCGTAGGCGCTCTGCGCGTCGGCGATCGCCTGCTTCAGCTCGGCGCTGTCACCGGCCGACTGGGTCGGCTTCGGGGTCGAGCTGGGCGTCGACGTGGGCGGGGTCGTGGGACTCGTGCCGTTGCCGGAGCCGTCGGACGACGCGGCAGGCGGGGTGGTCGGAGTCGTGTCCTTGTCGCCGGCCGGCGCGCCCGAGTTCCCGCCGAAGAGCTCGTCGAGCGCGGCATCCAGCGTCGGCTGCATGACGACCTTGGAGCCGAACGAGACGATGACCTCCTGAAGCAGCGGGTAGCTCGTCGAGCCGGTCGACTTCACGTAGACGGGCTCGACGTAGAGCATGCCGCCGCCCACCGGGATCGTGAGCAGGTTGCCGTAGTCGACCGTCGTCGCCGTCGTGCTGCGCAGCAGGCTCAGCTGCTTCGCGATATCGGGGTCGGACTCGGCCGTCGCGAACACCTGGCCGGGGCCCCAGACGTTGTCGTTGGAGATCCTCAGCAGGGTGAGCTTGCCGTAGTCCTTCGACGGTTTCCCCTTCGCGCTGCCCGCGTCGGAGTCGACCGCGAGGTAGCCCTTGAGGATGTTCCTGCTGGTGCTCTGGCTCGAGGCCGGGATGTACGTCGAGTACAGCGTGTACGCGGCGGACTTCTCACCGGGAAGCTTCATCGTCAGGTAGTACGGCGGCTGGACCGTGCTGGTGTCCTTCGAGGGGTCTGACGGCGTCTTCCACACGTCCTCGTTGGAGAAGAACGCCCCCGCGTCGGTGACGTGATACGAGGCGAGGATCTGGCGCTGCACCTTGAACAGGTCCTCGGGGTAGCGCACGTGGCTCATCAGCTGGGCGCTCATGTCGGAGACCGGCTTGACGTTGAGCGGCAGGATCTTCTGCCACGTCTTCAGCACCGGGTCGCTGGCATCCCAGGCATACAGCGTGACCTTGCCCGTGTATGCGTCGACCGTCGCCTTCACCGAGTTGCGGATGTAGTTGACGTCGTCCATCGCGAACGGCTGGCGCTCGGTGTCGGAGTCGGCGATCGCGCCAGAGAGCGACTGCCGCATCGAGTACGGGTACTGATCGCTCGTCGTGTAGCCGTCGATGATCCACTCGATGTGCCCGTCGACGACCGAGGGGTACGGGTTCGAGTCGAGGGTCAGGAACGGCGCGACCTCTTTCACGCGCTTGGCCGGGTCGCGGTTGTAGAGGATCTGCGAGTCGGAGTTCACCTGGTCGGAGAGCACGATCTGCTCGTCCTGGAACTTGAGCGCGTAGAGCAGGCGCACGAAGACGTTCGACAGCTTCGGCCCGCCGTCGCCCGTGTAGGTGTTGTAGGTCGCCTGCTTCCCGTTCTTGCCGGCGGGGTAGTCGAGCTCGACCGGCTTGCCGCCCTTCGGCGCGCCGACGATCGAGTACGCCGGGGAGTCCTGGCCGAAGTAGACGCGCGGCTGGTAGTCGCCGAGCTTCGTCGAGGTCGGGATGCCGGATTCGATGAACTGCGGTGCCCCGTCGTCCTGCCGCTCGTTGCCGGCGGCCGCGACGAGCCCGTAGCCGTGCGTGTACACGAAGGTGTCGTTGAACCAGTTCTGCGTCGACGAGCCGAGGCCCTTCTGGTCGAGCTCGCGCACCGAGACCACTGTGTCCTGCGACTTCCCGTCGATCGTGTAGCGGTCGACGTCGAGGTCGGGCTGGAACGAGTAGTACTGGCGGAACTGCTGCAGCTGGCTGAACGCCGGGCTCACGACCGTCGGGTCGAGCAGGCGGATGCTGGCCGTCGTGTCGGCGTCCTCGCGCAGCGCGCCCGCCGGCGTGTCGGAGGTCGCGTCATAGGACTGCACGTTGATGTCGGAGACCCCGTAGGCATCCCTCGTGGCATCGATCGCCTTCGAGACGTATGCCGTCTCTTTCGGCTTCTCGCTGGGGTCGACGGTGAACTTCTGAACGCCCCACGGGTACAGCGTGCCGATCACGATGGCGCTCACGATCAGCAGGCCGAGCCCGACCATCGGGTAGCGCCAGCGGCCCGTCACCGCGGTGAGCACGAACACGAGGCCGACGATCACGGCGATGCCGGCGAGGATCGTGCGGGCGGGGATCGTGGCGTGCACGTCGGTGTAGGCGGCCCCCGTGATCGAGTCCTTCACGTTCGAGTTCGTCAGCGTGTCGAAGCGGGCGAGCCAGATGCTCAGCGCCTGGACGCCCATGTAGACCGCGCCGATCACGGCGATCTGCACCCGGGCCGAGCGCGAGATGCGGACCTCGCGGCCGCTGACGCGGATCGAGCCGTAGAGGTAGGCGGTCGCGATCGTCGCGAGGAAGGCGATGATCAGCACCGCCAGCGAGAAGCTCACGACCGAGTGATAGAAGGGCAGCCGGAAGATGTAGAACGAGTCGTCGATGTGGAACTGGGGGTCACTCGACCCGAACGGCGTCGAGTGCAGCCACTGCGCCGCCACCTGCCAGCGGCTCGCGCTCGCGATGCCGGCGAACAGGCCGAAGACGATCGGCACGCCCCACATGGCGAGGCGGCGAAGGGGCTCGACGACCTGCTGATAGCGGTCGAGCTGGGTATTGAGCCGCGCATAGACGGGCCGCAGCCGGTAGGCCAGCTGGATGGACAGCCACAGCGGGAAGCCCATGCCGAGGAACCCGACCGCGAACATGCCGAGCCCCCACCACCACTGCGTGGTCAGGACGCCGAGGTAGCCGAGCTGCTGGAACCACAGCACGTCGGTGAACAGGCTCGCGAAGATGAAGAACGCGATGACGAGCACGACGATGGCGCCGATGGTGATCCACACGGCGGCGCGCCTGCGACGGTCGACCGGTGGCCGAGAGGGACCAGCAGCGGGACCGGAGGCAGCGGCGGAGCTCACCCTTTAAGCCTAGCTGTGGCAGCTTGCGAGCTTGCTGGTGTCGCCGTGGTCAGAGACGGTTTTCAGCACGTTCAGGGAGTCCGACAAGGTCTTCACCGCATAGACGTGCAGTCCGTCGGGGACGTGGCCGACCACCTCGTCGCAGTTCGACTGCGGCGCGAGGAACACCGTCGCCCCCGCCGCGCGCGCGCCGAACATCTTCTGGCGGATGCCCCCGATCGCCCCGACGTTGCCCGCCGCGTCGATCGTGCCGGTGCCCGCGACGCGCTTGCCGCCGTTCAGGTAGCCGGGCGTCAGCTTGTCGATGATCCCGAGCGCGAACATCTGCCCGGCGCTCGGGCCGCCAATGTCGGCGAGCTGGAAGTCGACCGTGACCGGCAGCGTGCCGTACTGCTGGCCGCCGACGACGCCGAGGATCCAGGCGCCGTTCGACTTCTTCGGCGTGATGTCGACGTCCTGCGTCGTGCCGTCGCGCTCGATCGTGACGGTGACGGCGCCGCCGTGGTCGGCCTGCACCGCATCCCGCAGGTCCTGCACGGTCTGGACCTTCGCGCCGTCGACGGCGGTGATGCGGTCATTCGCCTTGAGGTGCCCGTCGGCGGGCGAGCCCTTCTCGACGCTCACGACCACGACGTGCTGCTCGACGTCGTAGCCGAGGGCGACGAGGGCCGCCGCCGTGGCATCCTGCTGCGAGGTCGACATCAGCTGCGCGTTCTGCTTGTTGGCCTGGTCCGCCGTCTGGCCGCGGGGGAACTCGGCCTCGACCGGCACGACCGACTTCGAGCGCTGGAACCACGCGGTGACGACCTGGAACCAGTTCGGCAGCTGCTGCGGGTTGCCCACGACGTTGACGGTGAGCAGGTCGAGCGAGCCGCTCGTCGGGTAGGTCTTCCGGTCGCGGATCGACAGCACGGGCTTCGCATCGTCCCGCTTCGGCTGGCCGACCGCGGTGTCGACGCCGAGCGTGTTGAAGACGGGGCCCGGCTGCTCGATGACGTACGGGCTGGGCGCGAAGCCGAGGATCAGGATCGCGGCGACGGATGCCACGAGCAGCAGATAGCCGACGCGCTTCGCCCGGGGCATCCGCTCGCCCTCCCGTTCGCGCACAGCGTTCTCGGGCTCCTCGGAGTACAAGGTCATCGTGATTCTTTCCGGGCTAGCGTGGAATTCTGCTTGCGCAGGCCGTCTGATCGTACCTGCGCGCCCTATCAGTGGAGGATGCACCGACATGTCGGACGACGACGACAAGTCTCCCGAGGACGCCCTGCGCGACATGCTGCGCGACATGCTCGCGGGCAACGCCGAGCTCGACCCGCAGAAGCTCGCGGGCGCGGCGGGTCTGCCGAGCGACCCGGCGAGCATCCAGCAGCTCATCGTGCAGCTGCAGGGCGCTCTGCGGGGCAACCCCGACGGCTCGATCAACTGGGACCTCGCCCTGCAGCAGGGGCGGCAGCTGGCGCAGTCCGGCACCGTCGAGACGCCGCCCGGGCAGACCTCGGCGCTCGAGCAGGCCTTCCACGTCGCCGAGCTCTGGCTCGACGAGGCGACGAGCGTCGGCGCGCTCACCCAGACGCCCACCCTGCTGTCGCGCGGCGAATGGGTGAAGCGCACCATGCCGCTGTGGACGCAGCTCGCCGAGCCGGTCGCGAACTCCATCGCGGATTCGCTCACGAAGGTCATGCGCGAGCAGGCGCCCGAGGAGCTGCAGGGCATGCTGGCCAACGCCGGCCAGATGGTCCGCGCCGTGGGGGGCACGCTGTTCGCGATGCAGCTCGGCCAGGTGGTCGGGCAGCTCTCGACCGAGGTCGTCTCGGGCGGCGACATCGGCATCCCGCTGCTCGAGGACGGGCAGGCGGCCCTGCTGCCGCAGAACGTGCGCGCCTTCGGCGAGGGCCTCGACATCCCCGACGACCAGGTCTCCCTCTATCTCGCGGTGCGCGAGCTCGCCCACGCGCGGCTGTTCCGGCACGCGAAGTGGCTGCGGCTGCAGGTCATCACGGCGATCACCGAGTTCGCGCGCGGCATCCGCATCGACACCGAGCGCCTCGAAGACGTCGCGTCGTCCTTCGACCCCGCGAACCCCGAGGAGCTGCGCGACGTGCTCGCCTCCGGTGCGCTGATCCCGCCGAAGACCGACGCTCAGGAAGCCGCGCTCGCCCGCCTCGAGACGCAGCTCGCGCTCATCGAGGGC
>NZ_JBLRDT010000061.1:0-14089 GCF_057512245.1 Gryllotalpicola sp. CP2-P1 | reverse complement strand
CTCGGCTCCACGAAGAAGATCGCGCACACCGCCGCGACGAGAATGACGGATGCCGGAAGGATCAGCGTCTCGCTCATGGCGTTCGTGAACGCGTCGCGCAGGAACGACGGCAGCTGGGTCGTGTTCGACGAGATCAGGTTGCCGCCCGTGCCCTTGCTGCCCGGGGGCAGCGCCTTCTGAATCTCGGTCGAGATGCGGCTCGTCATGAGCGCCGCGAGCGCCGACGAGCCGATCACGGCGCCGACCTGCCGGGTCGTGTTGAACACGCCGGATCCGGCACCGGCCGAACGCGGCGGCAGGTTGCGGTTCGCGGTCGTCGCGATCGGGCCCCACATGAAGGCCGAGCCGAGGCCCATCACGGCGGACGGGATGAGCAGCAGCGGCCACGCGATCGTCGGCGAGATCATGACGGCGAAGAGCCAGATCGCACCGCTCACGAGCACGACGCCCGGCAGCACCAGCAGGCGCGGGTGCACCTTGTCGGTGAGGCGGCCGGCGATCGGGGCGAGCACGATCGAGAGCACCGCGGTGGGCGCCGTCATCAGTGCGGACTCGGTCGGGGTGAAGCCCCGCACGGCCTGGAAGAAGTAGACCAGCGGGATGAACATCGCGGTGATCGAGAACCCCACGGCCGAGATCGCCGCGTTCGACAGCGAGAAGTTGCGGTCGCGGAACAGGCCGAGCGGAAGCAGCGGCTCCTTCTTGTTGAACGCCTGCCAGACCACGAACAGCGCGAGGAACACGATGCCGCCGACGACGGCTGCCCACACCCAGCCGTTCCAGTTGTAGGTGTTGGACTCCTGCAGGCCGAACACCAGGAAGAACAGGCCGACCGCCGACAGGAACACGCCGAGCCAGTCGAAGGTGTGGCTGTGGGTCTCGAGCTTCGGCACGAGGATCGCGGCGAGCACGAAGGCGACGATGCCGATGGGCACGTTGACGAAGAAGATCCACTCCCAGCCGAGCCCATCGACGAGCACACCGCCCAGGATCGGGCCGACGAGGGTCGCGAAGCCCGCGGTGGCCCCCCACAGGGCCATGGCGGTGCCCCGCTTCTCGGGGGCGAAGGTGCGGGTGATGACCGCCATCGTCTGCGGGGTCATGAGGCCGGCGCCGAGACCCTGCACCGCGCGAGCGATGATCAGGTTGGTGATGCCGCTGCCGGGCAGGTTGTCGGAGAGGCCGCACCAGAGCGAGGCGAGCGTGAAGACGACGAGCCCGATGAGGTAGATGTTCTTCGGGCCGAAGCGGTCGCCGAGACGACCGGTCACGAGCAGCGGCACCGCGTAGGTCAGCAGGTACGCGCTGGTGACCCAGATCACGTTGTTCGTCGAGGTGTTGAGGCCCTCTTGGATGGACGGGTTCGCGACCGACACGATGGTCGTGTCGATCAGAATCATGAAGAAGCCGATGACCAGCGCCCAGAGCGCGGGCCAGGGTCGGACCTCTTTCGTGTGGGTCGGGTGAGTCGTTGTCATCGCTCAGTCGTCTTTCTTCTTGGAAGTCTGTGCAGGGTCGGAGCGCTTCTCTTCGCCCCAGTCGAGCTCGCCCGACTCGAGGTCTGCGAGCAGCCGGCTCAGCCACGTGCGCTCTGCGGTGTAGATCGCCTCGAGGTAGCTCACGTCGAGCCAGTACTTGCGCGGCAGTGACGTGCGGCCGAAATGGGCGAAGGCCTCTTCGGACTCGTCGCGCAGCACGTCGAGGCCCTTGAGCCGCCGCCGCACGAGGTCGATCACCGTCTCTCTCGGCAGGTTGTGCGCCTCGCCGATGGCGACCGGGAAGCTCGGATACTCGTAGACCGGCGCCGCGATGATGTCGGCGATGCGCTCAGCGAGTGCGAGCTGCCCCTGCTCGGTGATCTCGTAGGTGGTGCGTTCGGGCCGGTTGCCCTCGCGGTCGGTGCCGGTGACGCGCACGAGCCCCAGCTCGGTCAGCTTGTTGACCGTGTGGTACAGCGAGCCCGGGCGCACCTTGACCAATCGGTCCTCCCGGCGCTGGATGAGCGTCTGATACATCTCGTACGGGTGCATGGGGCGCTCGCTCAGCAGCGCGAGCGCGGCCATCGCCAACGGTGTCATCACCACGCCTCACCCCATTCCACACGCGAAGAAAACGCTATTCAGAGCCACCGACATCGCGGCATCCGCGACGTTGTTCCGTGCCGATTATTCCGCACGGAATATTTGATGTCAACTAGTCCGTGCACACCGTCCGCGCGCACGGTCCCAAGCGCGGGCGGGATGCCGGCACCGGCAGCGGCCCGCCCGCCCAGGCATCCCCCGGTAGAATTCGGATGCACCACGCAAACCGCACCGGACGGAGAACCACGTGCCCACGATCGTCGTCGAAGTCATGCCCAAGGCTGAGCTGCTCGACCCCCAGGGCAAGGCGATCGCCGGCGCCCTGGCCCGCACCGGCCGCGGGGAGTTCCAGGTCCGCCAGGGCAAGCGCTTCGAGCTGACGGTTCCCGGCGACGAGCTGACTCAAGAGCTGCTCGACCGCGTCCGCGAGATCGCCGCAGACATCCTCTCCAACTCCGTCATCGAAGACGTCGTCGGCGTTCACGTCGTCGGCCGCGAGACGCCCGCGGGGGTCTGAGCCATGGCCAAGATCGGCGTCGTCACCTTTCCCGGCTCGCTCGACGAGCGCGACGCGCAGCGCGCGATCCGCCTCGCGGGGGCCGAGCCGGTCGCGCTCTGGCACGGCGACCACGACCTGCAGGGCGTCGACGCGATCGTGCTGCCCGGCGGCTTCTCGTACGGCGACTACCTGCGCTGCGGCGCCATCGCCGCGCAGTCGCCGCTCATGGCCGAGGTGATCTCGGCGGCGAACGCCGGCACCCCGGTGCTCGGCATCTGCAACGGTTTCCAGATGCTCGTCGAGGCGCATCTGCTGCCCGGCGGTCTGATCCGCAACGACCACGGCAACTTCATCCGCCGCGACCAGTCCCTCTTGGTCGAGAACCCCGACACCGCCTGGACCAACGAGTTCGCGAAGGGTGAAGAGATCGTCATCCCGCTCAAGAACGGCGAGGGCGGCTACATCGCCGATGCCGCGACGCTCGAGCGCCTCGAGGGCGAGGGCCGCGTCGTCTTCCGCTACCAGGGCGTGAACCCCAACGGGTCACTGAACGACATCGCCGGCATCACGAACGAGCGCGGCAACGTGGTCGGCCTCATGCCGCACCCCGAGCACGCAGTCGAGCCGGGCTTCGGGCCGAACACGCGGGTGCGCATGCGCTCAGGCGTCGACGGGCTGCGCTTTTTCACAAGCGCGCTGCACGCTCTTCAAGCGGTCTAGCTCGGCGACTTCCTACGAGCGCGCCGCGCGCGCTTCAGGCCGTGTAGCGGTCGGTCTAGCCTGGGCGGCATGACTGCGCCGTCACGCTTCCAGCTCATCGCCGCACCCGTCACCGTCTTCGACGATGACGGCGGCCTCGACCTCGACTCCACGCGCCGCCTGTTCGGCTGGCTGCAGGAGACCGGCGTGGACGGGGTCTTCACCCCCGGCACGACGGGCGAGTTCACCGCCCTCGACGACGACGAGCGCCTCGCCGTGATCGAGGCGGCGCTCGAGGTCTTCGGCGCGGCATCCGTCATCGCGCACATCGGGGCGGCCACGGCGCGGCAGACGATCCGGCTCGCGCAGGCGGCGCAGCGCGCGGGCGCCACGCGGCTCGCGGCGATCACGCCCTACTACTTCCCGGCGGGCGAGAGCGCGCTGGTCGAGCACGTGACGAGGGTGGCGGATGCCGCACCGGGCGCGTCCCACTACGTGTATGTCTTCCCCCCGCGGGCCGGCACCGCCGTCGCGCCGGCGACACTCGCCCGGCTGGCCGGCGTGCCCGGGCTCGTCGGGGCCAAGGTGTCGGGCCTCACCCTCGCCGAGAACGAGGCGTACCGCGCGGCGGTTCCGGCCGGGTTCGAGCTGTTCTCGGGCAACGACATCGACCTCGTGCGGCTGGCCGAGGCGGGGTTCAGCGGTGTCGTCTCCGGTGTCTCGAACGTCTTCCCCGAGCTGTTCGTGAAGGCGACGCGGGCGGTCGCGGCCGGCGAAGGCGCTGCCGAGCTGCAGCCCCGCATCGACGCGGCCGTCGCCGCGACGGGAGTCGCCGACATCGGCCTGCTGAAGGCGGGGCTCACGCGGCGGGGCTTGGCCGCGGGCATCCCCCGCATCTCGATCGACGCACCCGACGACGCGGCGCTCGCCGCGCTCGAGAACGCCCTGCAGGCGGGGCCCGCGCGCCACAGCCGCTGACGCTGCGCGCGGTTGCGCTGCTGCGATCCGCTTTGCGCTGCTCGGATCCGGGCAGCGCAGTGCGGATCCGAGCAGCGCGACTGGCGAGCGGCGCCGGAGCGGCTACGCCGTCAGGACGAGCGGGCTGTCCTCCGTGATCGCGACCGTGTGCTCGCTGTGCGCGGTGCGCGCACCCGTGGCGCTGCGCAGCGTCCAGCCGTCGTCGTCGGTGACAAGGGTCGCGGTGTCGGCCATGATCCACGGCTCGATCGCGATCAGCAGGCCGGGGCGCAGCCGGTAGCCGCGGCCCGGGCGGCCCGTGTTGGCGATGTGAGGGTCCTGGTGCATGGTGCTGCCGACGCCGTGCCCGCCGAACTCGGTGTTGATCGGGTAGCCCGCGCCTTCGAGCACGGTCCCCACCGCGTGCGAGATGTCGCCGACCCGCGCGCCCGGCGCGGCGGCCGCGATTCCCGCGGCGAGCGCAGTCTGCGTCGTCTCGATCATGCGGATGTCTGCGGGGTCCGCCGCGTCCCCCACGATGAAGCTCACCGCCGCGTCGGTGACGATGCCCTCGAGCGAGGCCGCGAAGTCGAGCGTGAGCAGGTCGCCGTTGCGCAGCGCGTAGTCGTGCGGCAGGCCGTGCAGCACGGCGTCGTTGACCGAGGTGCAGATGTAGTGGCCGAACGGGCCGCGCCCGAACGAGGGCGCGTAGTCGACGTAGCTCGACACCGCGCCGGCATCCGCGATCGCCTGCCCCACCCACGCATCGATCTCGAGCAGGTTGGTGCCCACGCGCGCTCGCTCACGCGCGCCGCGCAGCACGCTTGCGATGAACGCGCCGCTCGCCTTCGCGCGCTCGATCTCGGACGGGCTGAGGATCTCGATCATGCGGTAATTCTATACCGGTATTACTATTGGCCTATGGTCCGACTGCCGCTCTCACCCGCCGAGCTCGAGCGCGGCGAGCGACTGGGCGCGCTGCTGCGGCAGGCGCGCGGCGACCGCTCGATGGTCGAGGTGGCGCTGGCGGCCGGAATCTCACCCGAGACCCTGCGGAAGATCGAGACCGGCCGGGTCGCGACGCCGTCGTTCGCGACGATCGCCGCGGTCACCACCGCGCTCGGCCTCTCGCTCGACGAGGTGTGGGCGTCCGTCAGCGCGGGGGCCGACGCGGCGGTCGCGTCCTAGACGCCGCCCCGCGCTGCGCTCAGACCAGCTGCAGCTTCTCGACCCAGTGGCGCAGGAAGATCGCGCCGGCCTCGTCATGGATCGCGCCGTGCTCGGTGATGACCGGGTACGGCTTCTCGAGCACGCCGTCCGACGGGCGGACATCCACGTGCGCCGCATCGAACCCCGCCTCGTGCAGGAAGTCGGCCATCTTGTAGTCGCTGCGCGAGTCGCCGACCGAGCGCCAGGTGCGCGGCAGCTCGCCGCCCGCCGCCGCGAAGTACTCGAGCGCGCGCTGTGCGCCACGGTCCTTGTCGAGCACGACCGACTCGATGTCGGTCGAGATGATGGTCGAGTCGAGCCGGAAGGTCACGTTCCCGTTCACGTCGGGCGCGACGCGGTCGCGGTGCGATACGCCGATTCCGTGGTCGACCAGCACGTCGAAGGCGTACGTGTCGAAGTGGTTCTGCGCGCGCAGATAGACGGATGCCTCGACCTCACGTCGCTGCTCGACCGAGATCATCGCGCGCTTGGTCTCGTCGAAGAACATGGTGTCGGCGAAGCGCTGCTGCACGAGCATCCGGATGTCCGAGATCAAGGACGCCGAGGGCGCGACGGTCTCGTCGACGGTCACCGCGGCCATGCCGGCAGGGGTGATCGGGGCCCACGAGCCGCCCTTCTCGAAGACGCCGAACATGCGCGCGCCGGGGCGCTCGAGTGCGCTCGCGAGGCCGCGCGCGAGCAGCGGCTGCACGACCTGCTGGTCGATGAACGCGTCGCTGCGACCGGTGATGAATGCGATCGGCACGCCCGCGCCGACGAGCGTGACGAGGTCGTCGGCGATGGACGGGATGGCGATGGAGCGGGTGACGGGCGAGGCGATCGGTCCGTCGACGTCGAGAAGAAGTCCGAGATCGGGCACGATCCATTCTCGCAAGATGCGGCTGGGCGTCTTTCCACAGCCGAGCGCGTCAGCGCCGCGCTGTCGGTGGCGGTCGCTACAGTTCAGTGAAGTTCAGTGAAGTTCAGTGAAGTTCAGTGATCGGCATCAGTGAAGACGAGTGACGACGATCACTGAACTTCAGTGATCGTCGTCAGTGATCGTCACTGATCGAGTGACTGAGGAACAGTGATGGAAACCAGCCAGGGGCCGCTCGACGAAGTCATCGCCCGTCTGCGCCGCGCGGGCACCGATCTGACGCAGGTCGAGGTCAAGGCCGCGTCGCAGGGGGTGCCCCGCAGCCTGTGGCCGACGATCAGCGCATTCAGCAATCGAGATGGCGGCCTCGTCGTCCTCGGGCTGGACGAGGCGAACGGCTTCCGCCCGGCGAGCGGGTTCGACGCAGCGAAGGTGCGCGACGCGGTCGCCGAGGCGTTCCGCCCCCGCTCCCCGCGCGACATCCCCGGCCCCGTGACGCCGACCCCCAGCGGCGTCATCGACATCGCCGAAGTCGACGGCGCACCCGTCGTCGTGATCGACGTCGAGGAACTGCCCGCCGACCAGCGCCCCTGCTACGTCACGACCCAGGGCATCGAGAACGGCAGCTATCAGCGCGTCGCCGACGGCGACCGCGTGATGGGCCGCTACGGCGTCTTCCTCTTGCGAACGGATGCCGCGCAGCCCACGACCGACATCGAGCCGGTCGAGTCGGCGACGGCCGACGATCTCGACGGCGAGCTGGTCGACCGCTTCGTGACCAGGTTGCGCCGCGTTCGCCCGCGGGCGGTCGCCGGGCTGTCGAGCGACCTCGACGTGCTCACCAGGATGAAGGTGCTCTCGAGCGACCGCTCGACCCCGACGCTTGCGGGGCTGCTCGCCTTCGGCGCGTACCCCCAGCAGTTCTTCCCGCAGGCGATGATCACCTTCAACTCCTATGCGGGGCTCACCAAGGACTCGGTCCTCGGCGATGTGCGCATGCTCGACCGCAGGACGCTCGAGGGCCCGATCCCCGTGATGGTCGACGACGCCGTTCGCGCGGTGCTGTCGAATCTGCAACATCGGCGGGTGAGCCGCGGCGCCGGTGCGTTCGACGAGCCCGAGATCCCGGTCGACGCGCTGCGCGAGGCGATCGTCAACGCGGTCACGCACCGCGACTACAGCGCGATGGCCCTCGGCGACCAGGTTCGCCTCGAGCTCTACCCCGATCGGCTCGAGATCCACAACCCGGGCGGCATCTGGGGCGGGCGCCGCGTGACCGAGCTGTTCGACGGCAATTCCCGCTCACGCAACGCGCGACTCGCGACGCTTCTGACCGACATCCCCCTGCCGGGCACGGCCGACACGGTGTCAGAGAACGCCGGCAGCGGCATCCCCCGAATGACGGGGTCGCTGGGCCGCGCCGGGCTCGCGGCGCCGCGCTTCGAAGCGACGCTGACCAGCATGACGGTCGTGCTCGAGCGGCACGGGCTGCTCTCGCCCGACGTCGACGAGTGGCTTGCAGATGTCGGCGCCGACGGCCTCGAGCCCGACCAGCAGCGCGTGCTCGCGCTCGTGCACCGCGAGCTCGATGTCGAGGACCAGCTGCTGCGCGCCCTGCTCGGCATCGACTCCCACGACGCGCAGGATGTCCTGCGCTCGCTCGTCGACGAGGGGTGGCTGCGCTACCCGGCACGACCGGGCGAGGCCTACCGCCGGGGCTCGCGCCTGCAGCACGAGGAGGTGCGCGAGGTCGCCCCCGGCGTGTTCAGCTCGCCCGCGCGCGAGCCCGCCGTGCGCGGCGCGCTCGATGAGCGGATCGTCGCCGCCATCAGAGACGCCGGCGAACTCGGGGTGCAGGACATCGCCGACCGCGCCGGCTCCACCGTGAACGTCGTGCGCCAGCGGCTGCGGGTGCTGATCGACCAGCGCGCCGTCATCCCGACCGCGCCGCCGCAGTCGAAGAACCGCACCTACCGCCTCGGGTGACCGCGGCCTGCGGCATCCGTCTCGAAATGATCGCCAGGCGCGCGCCGGTAGAATCGGCTCCGTGACTGACGCCACCGAGACCATCCACGTTCCTTCTTCCGGTCTCGACACGACCGCGAACGCGGCGGCGACGCCCGAGAAGCAGCAGCCCTACGACGTGCTGGGTCTCAAGACCGACGAATACGAGCAGATCAAGGCGATCCTCGGGCGCCGGCCCACCAGCGCCGAGCTCGCCATGTACTCGGTGATGTGGTCTGAGCACTGCTCGTACAAGTCGAGCAAGAAGTACCTGCGCATCTTCGGCCAGAAGGTCAACGACAAGATGCGCGAGAACCTGATGGTCGGCATGGGCCAGAACGCCGGCGTCGTCGACATCGGCGAGGGCTGGGCGGTCACCTTCAAGGTCGAGAGCCACAACCACCCGAGCTACATCGAGCCGTTCCAGGGCGCCGCGACCGGCGTCGGCGGCATCGTGCGCGACATCATCTCGATGGGCGCGCGCCCGGTCGCCGTGATGGACCAGTTGCGCTTCGGCAAGATCGACGACCCCGACACGACCCGCGTCGTGCACGGTGTGGTCGCCGGCATCTCGCATTACGGCAACTGCCTCGGGCTGCCCAACATCGGCGGCGAGACCTACTTCGACCCGGTGTACCAGGGCAACCCGCTCGTGAACGCGCTCGCCGTGGGCGTGCTGCGCCACGAGGATCTGCACCTCGCGAACGCCGAGGGCGTCGGCAACAAGGTCGTGCTGTTCGGTGCGCGCACCGGCGGCGACGGCATCGGGGGCGCCTCGATCCTGGCATCCGACACGTTCAGCTCCACCGGCCCGACGAAGCGCCCGGCCGTGCAGGTCGGCGACCCCTTCGCCGAGAAGGTGCTCATCGAGTGCTGCCTCGAGCTGTTCCGCGAGAACCTCGTCGACGGCATCCAGGACCTCGGCGCCGCGGGCATCTCGTGCGCGACGAGCGAGCTCGCATCGAACGGCGACGGCGGCATGTTCGTCGAGCTCGACTCCGTGCTGCTGCGCGACCCGTCGCTCACCGCCGAAGAGATCCTGATGAGCGAGTCGCAGGAGCGCATGATGGCCGTCGTGCACCCCGACAAGCTCGCGGCGTTCGACGCGGTGCTGAAGAAGTGGGACGTCGAGTACTCGGTGCTCGGCGAGGTCACCGACACCGGCCGCCTCGTCATTCAGTGGCGCGGCGAAGAGATCGTCAACGTCGACCCGCGCACCGTCGCGATCGACGGCCCGGTCTACGACCGCCCGGTCGCGCGCCCCGAGTGGATCGATGCGCTGCAGGCGGATTCCGCGGCCGCGCTCGCCCGCCCGGACGGCTCGACGCCCGAGGGCCGCGACCAGCTGCGCGAGCAGTTCCTGGCCCTCGCCGGCTCGCCGAACCTGGCCGACAAGAGCTGGGTCACCGATCAGTACGACTTCTACGTCGGCGGCAACACGGCGCTCGCCTTCCCCGAAGACGCCGGCATGATCCGCGTCGACGAGGAATCCGGCCTCGGCTTCGCGATCGCGACCGACGCGAACGGCCGCTACTGCCAGCTCGACCCGGCGCAGGGCGCGAAGCTCGCCCTCGCCGAGGCGTACCGCAACGTCGCCGTCTCCGGAGCCGTGCCGATGGCGGTCACCGACTGCCTGAACTTCGGCAGCCCGGAGAACCCCGAGGTCATGTGGCAGTTCTCGCAGGCGGTCGAGGGCTTGAGCGACGGATGCCTCGAGCTCGAGATCCCCGTCACGGGCGGCAACGTCTCGTTCTACAACCAGACCGGCACCACCCCGATCTTCCCGACGCCCGTCGTCGGCGTGCTCGGCGTGATCGACGACGTGGCGCGCCGCATCCCGTCGGGCTGGCAGGACCCGGGCGAGAACATCTACCTGCTCGGCACCACGGCGCTCGAGCTCGACGGCTCGGCCTGGGCCGGCACCGTTCACGGGCACCTCGGCGGCCGGCCGCCGCAGGTCGACCTGCAGCGCGAGAAGGCGCTCGCCGAGCTGCTGCACGCAGCTGCGATCAAGGGCATCGTCACCTCGGCGCACGACCTCGCCGACGGCGGCCTCGCCCAGGCGCTGGCCGAGTCGGTGCTGCGCTTCGGCGTGGGCGCCCGCATCGTGCTCGACGAGGTGCTCGAGCGCGACGGCGTGGATGCCGCGACCGCGCTGTTCTCCGAGTCGACGGCGCGGGTCATCGTGTCGGTGCCGCGCGAGGACGACGTCGAGTTCCGCGGGCTGTGCGAAGGCCGCGGCTTCCCCGTCGCGCGCATCGGCGTGACGGATGCCATCAGCGGAGAGGTCCCGACCCTCGAGGTCCAGGGGCTCTTCACCGTCGGGCTGGAAGAGCTGGCATCCGCCCACCGCGCCACGCTGCCCGAGCACTTCGGGCCCGTCGTCGGAGCCGGTGCGGCAAGCGCCTACTACGTGGCCCCCGAGGAGCGCCCGCAGCGCGCGCCGCGCCACCTCGCGGAATAGGCGCCCAGGCCGAGCGGTCCAGGTCGTCACGTTTGCACGCTTTCGGCAACCGAGGCGTGATTTCCTGCCAAAAGACGTGTAGACCATGTGCTACGTCGGGTCTACGCTTGAAGCATGGCGAGTGTGGGCATCCGTGAACTCCGGCAGAACGCCAGCGAAGTCGTGCGCCGCGTCGAAGACGGGGAAGAGATCGACGTGACCGTCAACGGTCGGCTGGCTGCACGGCTCGTGCCCCCGCCCCGGTCGGCTCCGGCACGTCCCCGCACTCAGCCACTGACCTGGTCCGAGTTCGCTCGCGCGATGGCTGAGATCCCGCCAGATACGACCGGCTGGGCCGAAGAGATCCACGCCTCGCGCGACAACGACCCGCTCTCCGATTGGCTTCCGAGTGATCCTGCTTGACACTTCAGTGCTGATCGATCCTGGGGCGATCGCTTTACCCGATGAAGCTCTGGGGTTCAGCACGCTGTGCTACGCCGAGCTCGCGCTCGGCATCACCATCGATGTGGACCCGGAAGTTCGCGCTCTGCGGCAGTTCCGCTTATCGCAGCTGCAGCAGACGCTGGCCACCCGATGGCTGCCGTTCGACAGACGAGCGGCGGCCGGTTACGCAGCCGTGGCGGCCATCGTTCACCCGCATCGCCCATCGCACGCGCGGAGCAAAGACATCATGCTGGCCGGGCATGCTTTCGCGCTCGGCGCGTCACTGGCGACGCTGAATCCGAAGGATTTCGAGCTTGTGGCCGAGCTCGTTCCGATCATCTCGCCGACGAGCCACTAGAGGGCGGGCATGTCGGCGAGACCCCCGCAAGGCCGGGGCTTCTTCAGCGTCTCGACGTGGCCAAGGCGGCGATATCGCTCTTCTTCACCAGCTGAGTCCCCGTCACGGTGTATTCGGTCGATCCGACGAACACCGCATCGCCGGCGCTGAGCGCCGCCTTCTGATCGGCGACATCGGTGAGGTAGTTGCCAGGCGCCTTCCCCCCCCGCCCCGAGCGGGACTCACGCGTCGGCACGAATAGACGCCTCGCGACGGCGGATGTCGCTCGGTGCGGCCCGGTGCCGCTCAGTGCCGTTCAGGGAGCAGAGCGAGCATCCCGCTCAGCTGCAGAGCTGCTGCAGACCGGAGAGGTCGGCCTTGAGCGCCCGCTGCTGCGCCGCAAGCTTGGCCGCGGCGGCCTGCGCGGCGGCGACGTCTCGGGTCGAGTACGCCTCTGAGGCCGACTGCGCCGTCGAGACCAGCGCGTCGTAATCGCTCTTGAGGGTGTCGACCTGGGGCTTGAGCGCCGGGTCGGTGACCTTGCCGACCGCGCTGTCGAGCGTCTGCTGGAACCCCTGCAGCTGCGACACCGCTCCGCTCGGATCCCCGCCGCCGCTCAGCCCGCCGAGCGCACTCTGGAGCGTCGCGGCCGAGCCCGCGAGCTTCCCCTCGAGCTCGAGGCACTGCATCGTCGTCGTGACGCCGGCCTGGGCAGTGCTCGACGGGCGGGCACTGGCCCCGGCGTGCGGCGTTCGCTGCGCGGAGCTCGCATGGCTGCCGCCGCCGCCCGTGCAGGCGGCGGTGCCGAGCGAGGCGAGCGCGACGAGGGCGATCGCGGTGGCCGTTCTGGCGAGCGTGGAAGTCGGCACAGGCATCCCCTTCATACGGCGAATGCCGCGGGTGCGGCATCAGTGGGGCATCCTTTCATACCCGCCTGGTGCGCTCGTCAGGCGAAAATAGACGCTTCGATAGGATGGGGTGGACCGGTCGATAGCGCGGTCCACCGCTCCAGCATGAGGAGGACCACGTGCCCGGAATCGTGATCGTCGGCGCCCAATGGGGCGATGAGGGCAAGGGCAAGGCGACCGACCTGCTCGGCAGCCGCATCGACTACGTCGTCAAGTTCAACGGCGGCAACAACGCCGGTCACACCGTCGTGATCGGCGACGAGAAGTACGCGCTGCACCTGCTGCCGTCCGGCATCCTCACCGAGGGCGTCGTGCCGGTCATCGGCAACGGCGTCGTCGTCGACCTCGAGGTGCTGTTCGAAGAGCTCGACGCGCTGAACGCGCGCGGCCTCGACACCTCGAAGCTCAAGATCTCGGCGAACGCGCACATCATCGCCTCGTACCACCGCACGCTCGACAAGGTCACCGAGCGCTTCCTCGGCAAGCGCCAGATCGGCACCACGGGGCGCGGCATCGGCCCGGCCTACGCCGACAAGATCAACCGCGTCGGCATCCGCGTGCAGGACCTCTTCGACGAGTCGATCCTGCGCCAGAAGGTCGAGGGGGCGCTCTTCCAGAAGAACCAGCTGCTCGTCAAGGTCTACAACCGCCGTGCCATCACGGTCGACGAGGTCGTGGCCGAGCTGCTGTCGTACACCGAGCGGCTCGCACCGATGGTCGCCGACACCGGGCTCGAGCTCACCCAGGCGATCGCGGCCGGCAAGAACGTGCTGTTCGAAGGCGGCCAGGCGACCATGCTCGACGTCGACCACGGCACCTACCCGTTCGTGACCTCGTCGTCGGCGACGGCCGGCGGCGCGGCGACCGGGTCGGGGGTCGGGCCGTCGCAGCTCACCCGCATCATCGGCATCGCGAAGGCCTACATCACGCGCGTCGGCGCGGGCCCGTTCCCGACCGAGCTGTTCGACGAGTGGGGCGACTTCCTCGTCGAGAACGGCCACGAGTTCGGCACCACGACCGGCCGCCGCCGCCGGCCCGGCTGGTACGACGCGCCGATCGCCCGCTACGCGAGCCGCGTCAACGGCCTCACCGACATCGTGCTGACGAAGCTCGACGTGCTCACCGGGCTCGAGACGATTCCCGTGTGCGTCGCCTACGACGTCGACGGGGTGCGCCACGACGAGGTGCCCGTCTCGCAGTCCGACTTCCACCACGCGAAGCCGATCTACGAGGAGTTCCCCGGCTGGACCGAGGACATCTCGGGCGCGCGCAGCTTCGACGAGCTGCCGCAGAACGCGCAGGACTACGTGCTCGCCATCGAGCGCCTGTCGGGCTGCCGCATCTCGGCGATCGGCGTGGGGCCCGAGCGCGACGCCATCATCGTGCGTCACGACCTGATCGACTGATGGCGGCCGACTCGAGCTCCCTGCGCGCTGCCGGCGCGGCGGGCGGCGCCCTGTGGGTCGGGGGCTACACCCCCGACATGGGCGGCACCGGCGAAGGCATCCTCTCGGCCCGCATCGCCGACGACGGCACGCTGAGCGCGGTGAGGCTCGCGGCGCGCACGCCGAGCCCGAGCTTCGTGGCGCAGCATCCCACCCTGCCCGTGCTCTACGCGGTGGGCGAGAAGG
>NZ_JBLRDT010000060.1:0-14178 GCF_057512245.1 Gryllotalpicola sp. CP2-P1 | reverse complement strand
CCTAGCGCTCTGGCGGCTGCACGGGCTGGACGAGATCCTCCGCGAAGCATGGGAGGCCGGAATCGTCCTGACGGGGTACTCAGCTGGTTCTCTGTGTTGGCACGTCGGCGGTCCGACCCACTCCTTCGGCCCTGACCTTCGGGTGATCAACAACGGCCTGGGCTTCCTGCCCTTCGGCAACGCCGTGCACTACGACTCCGAAGAGAACTGGCGACACGTCCTGCATGGAGCCGTCGCTACAGGTGAACTCCCCACCTCCTACGCCACGGACAACGGCGTCGCGCTGATCTACGAAGACACCGACCTCGCCGACGTCATCTCCGACCATGAAGGACCATCGGCCTACCGAGTCGAACGTGTCAATGGGGCCGCCGTCGAGACGCGCCTTGCTGCCCGCGTCATCGCCTGAGAACGTGGACGAGAGGACTCGCCGCCGCGCTGATGACCGCTGCCCGTTGACTGACAGCTCAGCGTCACCGGTTGGGCAGGAACTGAGCGAGGACCGTTGCGTCGTGGTCGAGGAGTTCCACGACGGCGACGCTGCTCGCCGTAGTCGCCCTCCGCGGCTGTCACCGATGGGCCAAGGGTCAGGTGCGGACGGTATCCATCTCGCCAGTACGCGGGCTCTTCGGCAGCGAACCCGGGCAGTGATTCGAGTTGATCGGCCAGGCGGGCATGCACGCTGACGGCTTGATCTGAGTCCACAAGTCGGACTCGTACGTCGCCATTCGGTCCGAACAGCGCGAGCTCGCCGAAGCGAGCGCCCAGCGGCTCTGAGGTCGGGACCGCTTCGGCGGCGACCGCGACTACCCGGTCAGTGGGTGCAGCGGCGGTGAAGTTCGAGGCGAGAGTGACATGGGCGAGCCACGCCTGGCGACTGATGGTGGTGCCGGCGTCGAGCGGAGCGAATAGCGCGACGACGGCGTAGCTCTTCATGAGCCGACCCTATGGCAGACATTGAGGCACGCTGACCGATCTATCAGCGGGCGCGAGCACAGCAGAATGTTGACATGCGGTTGAGCGATGAGAGCATTTCGGTGCGCATCGCCATACCCGCCGACATCGACGGGATCTTGGACATTCAGCGCCGCTCGCCGGGTCGCTCATCAACTCCCGCGTTCAAGGACTACACCGTGCGCGCCATCAAGGACGCGACTTCGTTGTTCGTCGTCGCGGAGGCTGCCGGCGAGCCCCTCGGTTGGGCGATGACGAAGGCGTTCGCGGATGCCGATGTCGAGGCGCCATCGGGGCACTACCTCATGGGCATCACCGTCGCGCCGGAGTTTCGGCGCCAAGGAGTCGCCACTCAGCTGGTGCGCGCTCGTCTGGACTGGATTCGTGCGCGCGACGACCGGGCGTACTACTTCACGAACGAGCGCAACCTGGCATCGATCGCCCTTCACGCAAGGCTCGGCTTCCGAGAGATCGCCCGAGCGCGCCAATTCCGTCGGGTCACCTTTGACGGCGGAACCGGAATCCTATTCAGCCTCGATCTGCAGACTGCACGCTGATCGACCGGCGCGCGCGGGTAGTTGAGTACTCAGCGGGTTGGCGTTGCCGCAGCGTGGCGAGCATTTTCGAGGCGTCTCGTCAGCCCAGGGGCGATATCTTCCGGCAGCGCGCTGACGGGAAACCAGCGCACGTCCTCGCTCTCCGAACTGGCGGTGATCTCTGCGCCATCGTCAATGAGCGCGACGAAGCCGAGGTCCCAATGCGCATGACAGGCGAACCCGCTGTTCAGCTCGTGCCGGTCGAGGTCGACGATCGCCCCTGAAAGCAGCCGAAGCTCGCTGAGCCCCGATTCCTCGCGCGCTTCGCGCAGAGCCGAGTCCGCCGCGGTCGCATCTTCCGGTTCGATGTGGCCACCGAGCTGGACCCAGAACCGCCCCTTGCCATGGAAACACAGCAGGGTGCGCTCGAGGTCAGGAGTGAAGACGAAGCACGAGGCCGTGACATGCTCAGCGCCGCAGTCACGGCGGACGGACGCGTTGCCAGCATCCCCGACGAAGCCGATGAACGCGTCACGCTCACCCGACGATGGAAGAGCTTTCAACCGCTCGAGCACGTCATCGTGAAGCATCAACCCAGTCTGCACGGTGATCGATCGGCCAGCGGACATCGCCGCAATCACCGTCGAGTCACTGTGTCACAAGGTCGGTCGGGGGCCATGTCGGCCCCGTCACGAGTTGAACGCTCACGTAGGCGGCCGCGACGGCGCCAGCCAGTAATGCGACAGTTATCGCCGTGGCCCTCGCGTTGAGACCTGTGCGGCGTGCGAGCCTTATCGCGCAGATCACGCCAGCGGCGAAAAGCCCGATCATTGGGATCAGGCTGACGGCGATGAATAGCGGAGACCCACCTTCCACATTCGCGGGCACCTGTGGTCCGTAGGCAACCGACGCCTTGCTGTATTCGTCGGCCTGATCTGCGATCACAAAGACCACAAACCGGTACGCGGGCACCATAGCAACACCGGTGGCCAGCAGCACGAGCGCGAGATAGAGGATCGACACGCTCCTCCGCGCGATGGACTCTCGGTCGCCAGACATGCGTTCAGCGTACGAAAGGACCCGACCCGTCCGTCGTTCCGAATGCGCTCGCTGACCGATCCGCTTGCGGGCGGTTCGTCTCGTTGATGGCCGCTGGCGCCCCCGGAGCTGTGACCCATGGCCGACCGGGTGGCGGGGTCAGTCGCGGACCGTCAGCAGCACCTGGAATCCGTCTGGGTCCGAAAACGCCGACGCGTTGCGCTGCCAATATGGGTTAGCCGGCACGACTTCGGAACCTGCGAGGCGCGCCGCGATTCGGTCGAGTTCTGCCTGATCATCGATGTAGAGCACCAAGAGCGTTTCCGGGTCCGCCGTCGGCGCCGGATGCCCGCCGCCCGTCGTGAACTCAAGGTGAGCGCCGGTTCCTGGAAGGTCAAGGAACACGCCGTCGTAACCGTCGTGGTCGTGAAAACTGCCGATCTCGGGAAGACCAACCAGGTCCCGGTAGAACCGCACGACCTCGTCAAGGCGGTCCGTGTGGCGAGCGAAGCGAACCTTCATGCTCCCCATACTTCCCGAACGCGAACTCCGGCACGCGACACCGGAGCTGCACGTTCCTTTGCGCGCAGGCGGATCCGCTCCAGCTACTTCGATCCGTGCGCGCTGTTGGATGCCGCGTGCCGTCGTGGATGGCGGCGCGGGTGGTAGCTGCGTCGGTGACTACGCTCGAATCGGGGCCGTGGCAATAGCCGGGTTGACCGGGTCTCCTTGAAACTCGCGGCACTTCACTTGGAATGAGGACGCGGAGAGGGAAACGCAATGTCGAAAGAGACGAAGTCGCTGACGCTGAACCCGCAGCTGGAGGAGTTTCAGGCCTCACTCATCGCGAAGTACGCTGCGGCGAACCGGACTGCGAAGCGCGGTCAGATCGTCTTCGTCGGCTCCAGCCTGATGGAGATCTTCCCCATCGAGCAGTGGCAGGAGGCGGGCGAGGTCGCCTTCGACACGTACATCTACAACCGCGCCGTGCGGGCGACGACCACAGCGTTCCTGCTGGCGCACATCGACACGCAGATCTTCAACCTGGAGCCGTCGAAGATCTTCATCAACATCGGCACGAACGACATCGGGTTCCAGGTACCGGAGGAGGAGTTCCTGGCCAACGAGCGTGAGATCTTCCGCCAGATCACTCAGCGCCTGCCCGACTGCGAAACGTACGCGCTGCGCTACTACCCGATCAACACGGTCGACTTCCAGAACGACGAGGACGAGAAGACGCTCTTCGCGACCCGCTCAAACGCTGCCTTCCAGGCCGCCTCGGACAAGATCGAGGCGCTCGCACGCGAGTTCGGTCACCACTTCATCGACGTGAACGCGGGCCTGGCCGACGAGCACGGCAACCTGAAGAAAGAGCTGACCTTCGACGGAGCCCACCTCAACCCGGACGGCTACCGAGTGGTACTGGCAAACCTCACGCCCTATCTGTAATCGGCTTCGCCCACTTCCACCGCACCGCGCGCACGCAAGCCGGTTCGCCAGCGGGCAGTTACGATCGGCAATCCAGCGGCCTTGGTTGATCCGCTCGGATGCGCCCGATCAACTCAACCGGTCCTTCATCGACTGGAAGTGGACGCGACTGAGCTCGCTGGCGATCCTGGGGTCGGAGCCGGCGATCGCCTGAAGCAACTGCTTATGTGCTTCGTGGTCGGCGTCGTCACCGTAGCTGCGTCGGACGCGGAGCATCTCCACCATCGCCTGCCTGCTGCGGGGCGTGAAGCCGTCGAACAGCTCGGTCAGGATCGGGTTGTGTGCCGCGAGGACGATGCCGCGGTGGAATGCGGTGTCGGCGTCGACATGCTCTTCGATGGTCGCGGTCTTCGCCTGGCGCTCCGCGAGCGCCTTTCCCAGCGAGCGCAGCTCGGCGGGCGTGCGGCGCTCGGCCGCGAGCGCCGCAGCCTCGGTCTCGATCGCGCTGCGCGCTTCGATCACCGAGAGGATGTCCGCCCGGTGCAGCACCTGGTCCCAGTCCTCGCGGGCGTCGAGCGCGGTGACGAACACCCCGGCGCCCTGCCTCGTTGCGAGCACTCCCCTGCCTGCGAGCTGCCGGATCGCCTCGCGCACCGTGGAGCGCCCCACTCCGAGCTGCGGCGCCAGTGTTGTCTCACCCGGCAGCTTCTCGCCCAGCGCCCATTCGCCCTCGCGGATGCGAGCCAGGAGGAGGCCAGCAGCCTGATCGGCGAGCGGCTCGCGGCGGACCTGGGTCATGCGGACATCCTCTCATCTGCTCTGCTTCTCTACTTGTCTGAGGAGTTGTGCTAGCCTCGCACCGTGTTCATTCATGGGTTCGTTCTTCTTCTTCGCCGCCACGGCGGGGCGTAGCTAGACCGGCTCCCCGACGTGGAGCCGAAACCCCTGCCGGTCGATCACCCCCGCGACGGAAGCAGGAACCAGGACATGAGCAGCACCACCTTCCCCACCATCTCCACGCCCGCCGGCCCGATTCCGGCCGGCGCTCCGGCGTGGAACCCCCAGCGGCACTCGCAGATGCCCTCCCACCGCTACCGCGACGTGTACTCCCGCATCGAGGTGCCGCTGACGCAGCGCGAGTGGCCGAGCAACCGCCTCACCGCCGCGCCGCTGTGGGTCCCCGTCGACCTGCGCGACGGCAACCAGGCCCTCGCCGAGCCGATGGACCCGGCTCGCAAGAGGCGCTTCTTCGAGCTGATGGTCGCAATGGGCTACAAGGAGATCGAGGTCGGCTACCCATCTGCCTCGCAGACCGACTACGACTTCGTCCGGCTCATCGCCGAGACCGACATCGCCCCGGAAGACGTCACGATCGTCGTCTTCACACCGGCCCGCCGGGAACTGATCGAGCGCACGGTCCGGTCCATCCGGGGCATCCGCAACCCCGTCATCATCCATATGTACACGGCCACCGCGCCCACCTGGCGCGACGTCGTGCTCGGCCACGATCGGACGGCGCTGACCGAGCTGATCCTCTCCGGCGGGCGCGACGTGCTTGAGTTCGCCGGGCACCTCGAGAACGTGCGCTTCGAGTTCTCGCCCGAGGTCTTCAACCTCACGGAGCCCGACTACGCGCTCGAGGTCTGCGACGCGATGACCCGGCTGTGGGATGCCACGCCGGAGCGCCCCGTCATCCTGAACCTCCCCGCGACGGTCGAGATCGCGACGCCGAACGTGTACGCCGACCAAATCGAATACATGCACAAGAACCTCGCCCGCCGCGACGCCGTGATCCTCTCGGTGCACCCGCACAACGACCGCGGCACGGGCATCGCCTGCGCCGAGCTCGCCGTGCTCGCCGGCGCCCAGCGCGTCGAGGGCTGCATCTTCGGCAACGGCGAGCGCACCGGCAACGTCGACCTCGCCACCCTCGCCCTCAACCTGCATGCTCAGGGGGTCGACCCGATGATCGACTTCTCCGACATCGACGAGATCCGCCGCACCGTCGAGCACGCCAACCGCATCGAGATCCACCCCCGGCATCCGTACGTCGGCGATCTCGTCCACACCGCATTCAGCGGCACCCACCAGGACGCCATCAAGAAGGGCTTCGCCGAACACCGCGCCCGCGCCACAGCAGAAGGCCGACCCGAGAGCGAGGTCGAGTGGCGCGTTCCCTATCTGCCCATCGATCCTGCCGACCTCGGGCGCAGCTACGACGCCGTCATCCGCGTGAACTCACAATCCGGCAAAGGCGGCATCGCCTACCTGCTCGAGTCCGAGTACGGCGTCGAGCTGCCTCGACGACTGCAGATTGACTTCGCCCGACACGTGCAGCAGCACACGGACGCCAGCGGCGCCGAGCTCACGGCGTCGGACCTCTGGCAGATCTTCCACACCACTTACCTCGAACCCCGCGACACGGCGCGCGCCATCGAGTTGGTCAGCTTCGAAACCAGTGGGGCTTCCACCACAGTCACCCTGCGCGTCGGTGAAAATGAGCGATCGAGCCGACACGACGGCGTCGGCCCGGTCGAGGCCCTCGTCGGTGCGCTCAAGCAGTGCGACATCGATATCGACGTCCTGAGCCTTCACCAGAACCGCCTCGGCCTCAGCGCAGGCGGCGAAGCCATCACGCTCATCGAATACCGCAGTGGGGCGCTCACTGCTTGGGCAGCCGCGATCAGCCCCTCAGCGCTCAACGCGAACCTGCACGCCGTCATCGCGGCGGCGCATCGCGCAGACTGTGCAGTCGACAGCGGCGTTCGGCCGTCGGAGTCGTTCACCGCTGGATCGTGACGGACCAATTCGTCTCGGAAGATCGTGAGGCCGCCGACCGCCTATCGGGACGCCAATTTGGCTTCGGAGGCTCAGCTCTGCGCGGTGGGTCGGACGATGACTTCGCCGACGTCGACGCCGGCGGGCTGCTCGATGGCGAACGCCACAGCGCGCGCGATTGCCTCGGGCGGCATCGCGATCGCATCGCGTTGCTCGATGAGTGCCGCAGCTACTTCGGCGCTCGCACCGACTCCCACGCCCTCCGTGTTGGTGAATCCCGGGGTGACGACCGTGACGCGGAGCAACGGACCTGCCTCTTGGCGCAACCCTTCGGAGAGGGCGCGAACTGCGATCTTCGTGGCCGCGTAGACGCCCTGCGTCGGGACGATCCGGTGCGCTGCGGTGGAGGCGGTGTGGATGAAGTGACCGGAG
The DNA here is from genome assembly GCF_057512245.1 of Gryllotalpicola sp. CP2-P1. Classification (NCBI taxonomy): domain Bacteria; kingdom Bacillati; phylum Actinomycetota; class Actinomycetes; order Micrococcales; family Microbacteriaceae; genus Gryllotalpicola; species Gryllotalpicola sp. CP2-P1. The sequence continues at coordinate 7,012 of NZ_JBLRDT010000060.1, read as the reverse complement.
CCCTGAGCTCGGAAGACCGGCAGCGCTGCTGCGATCCCATTGAGGACCCCGGTCAGGTTCACGTCGATCATCTGCTGCCAGTCGTCGACCCGGATCTCGTCGAACGGCGAGATCGCCATGCTGCCGGCGTTGGAGAACAGCACGTCGAGTTGTCCGGACTGCTCCACGGCAGCGCTGACGAACCGCTCGAGGTCATCTCGACGGCGGACGTCGATGGGGACCGCGATCGCCCGCCCGCCTGACTGCGTGATCTCCTCGACCAACGACTCGAGACGGTCTACCCGACGAGCCCCAAGGACGAGGTTCGCTCCTGCGTGTGCGAGGTGACGAGCGGTCGCTGCGCCGATGCCGCTCGAAGCGCCCGTGATCGCGATGGTCTTGCCCGAAATGCCGTTCAACGTGGTTCCTCCAGTTAGTCTGAGCGGACAGCTGTCCACCTACCCAGGAGCTTACCGGACACATGTCCACTTCGTCGAGTCGTCCGACCCCCGCGCTCCGTGCGGACGCCCAACAAAACCGCGAACGCATCGTCGCGATCGCGCGTGATGCCTTCGCCGCCGACGGGTCCGCAACGATGCAGTCCATCGCCCGCGCGGCAGGAGTGGGGCAAGGGACCCTCTACCGTCGGTTCCCCACACGCGAAGCACTCCTGGTCGAGGTGTACCGGGAGGACTTCGACAAACTCACGAGGTCAGCTTCGGAGTTGCTCGAGGAGCACCCACCGATCGAGGCACTTCGCCGCTGGTTCGATGCGCTCGCGTCATTCGGGCACATGAAACACGCGCTCTCCGACGTCCTGGACGCGGTGACGCGAGCGGAACTTCATGACGAACAGTACGACCGCATCCTCGCCGCAGTGGCCGAGTTGCTCGACGCTGGGAAGGCGAGCGGTGAAGTACGCGTCGACATCGAACCCGACGAAGTCTTCCCGCTCCTCAGCTTCCTCTGGCACGTCGCCCCGCAGACCGAGGCACGCACCAACCACCTCCTCGACCTCGTCGTCGACGCGTTGCGCGAACCGCGACGCTGAAGCCCGCAGCCCCGGTCAAGAGTCCCTTGCGGGCGCTCGTCGCCGGCTCGGTCGGGTCAGTAGTGGTCGCGTCGGGCTTCCGGCAGCACGACCGCTGAGGGACCGGCTTACACGCAGCGGGGGATCGGGCTCCGGCTGCGGCGCCGATGAGCGAGGATCGAGTCATGCGCCGATCGAGAGTTCATGTGCTCGGAGCCGCTGGCAGTGGCACCACGACGCTGGGGCGGGCGCTCGCCGATCACTGGTCCGTTCCCCACGCGGACGCCGACGACTACTTCTGGATGCCGACGAACCCACCGTTCGTCGAGAAACGCCCAGAAGAGCAGCGACTGTCTCTCATGCGCGAGGTTTTTCTCCCGAGGGAGGCCTGGGTCTTGTCAGGCTCGATGGTCGGGTGGGGCGAGAGCGTCGTCGCGCAGTGCGACGCCGTGGTCTTCTTGACCCTTGACCCTGATGAGCGTCTGCGGCGCTTGGAAGCCAGGGAAGTCCGGCGCCGCGGTGGCAAGGCCTTCGACAAGATGGCCTGGTCTGAGTTCCTGGACTGGGCCCGTGGGTACGACGACCCGGCGTTCGGCGGCAGAAGTCGTGCTGCTCATGAGGCCTGGCTGAGCGAACTCGACCTGCCCGTCCTTCGCCTGAGCAGCACGAGCAGCGTCGCAGAACTCCGCGACGCGGTATTGGGTTGGGAACCCTGACAACGGTGACGGGGTCTTCCCTCGCGGCGTAGCGATCTGCCACGGTGAGCGCACGAGATCGGAGTCCGATGACCTCGTGACCACGAGACGCCCGCGGCTCTGCGCGCCCGTCGCGCGGCGATCACAGGGTCGTGGTCAGGACACCGCCGTCGGCGCGCAAAGCGGCTCCGTTGGTGGCTGACGAGCGCGCGCTGGCGAGGTAGGCGACGAGGTCCGCGATCTCGGCGGGGTCGATGAAGCGCTCGAGCAGGGTCGTCTGGTTCTGGCCGATGATGACCGCCTTCATTGCGTCGACCGAGAGGCCCTGTGACCCGGCGATCTCTTCGACGGTCGACGCGACGCCGTCGGAGTAGGTCGGGCCGCCGAGCACGCTGTTGACGGTGACGCCCGTGCCTCAGGTGAGTTTCGCCAGACCATTGCCGAGCGCGATCATCGCAGCCTTGGTGGTGCCGTAGTGGATCATGTCGGCCGGCACGTTCACCCCCGACTCGCTGGAGATGAAGACGACACGGCCCCAGTCGCGCTGAAGCATGCCGGGCAGCAGCGCCCGCGCGAGGCGCACCCCGCTCATGACGTTCACCTCGAAGTAGCGCCGCCAGTCCGCGTCGTCGATGTCGGCGAACGCTGCGAGCCCGAAGAGGCCGGCGTTGTTGATGAGGATGTCGATGTCGAAGGCCCGCACCTCGTCGAGCAGGCGGGCGACGTCTTCCGGCTTCGCGAGATCCGCCGCCAGCCCTGACGCGCGCACGCCCGGGTGCTCGGCCCGCAGCCTCTCGAGCGCCGCGTCGACGCCGGCCTGCGTCCTGCCGTTGACGACGACCTGGGCGCCTTCGGCGGCGAGCGCGGATGCGATCGCGTAACCGATCCCGCGGGTCGAGCCACTGATGAAAGCCGTTCGCCCCGACAGCCCCAGGTCCATTCCTCGTCCAGATCCCGGCGCTGCGAACGCCGAAGTTGACTTGCGCAGGAAAGTAAAACTAGGCGAATTCAGTTTCCTGAGCAAGTCAAAACCAGTTCTGTGGGATAGCGTGCACGCATGCCTGAATCACACGAGAGCGCGCAGAAGGAGCTGACGAGGCTGGAGATCTGGTCCTCCATCGCGACGTTGCTCGAGCGGCTCCCGACTGCGCTCGACGCTCAGCTGCAGCGCGACAGCGGGATCACCCACTTCGAGTACGGCGTCCTCTACGCCCTCGACACGGCGCCGCAGCGAACCCTGCGCTTGAGCACTCTTGCCGGGTACGCCAGCTGCACCCTGTCCCGCCTGTCACGTGCGATCTCGCGCCTCGAGGGCCGCGGCTGGGTGAAGCGCGCCATCGACCCGAGCGACGGCCGCTTCACGCTCGCGACCCTCACCGATGACGGGCATGCGAAGGTCGCCCAGACGGCCCCCGGCCACGAGGCACTCGTCGACCGTCTCGTGTTCCAGGCGCTCACCCCCACCCAGGCGCGGCAGCTGGGTATCGCGAGCCGGCGGATCTCCGCAGCCATCGGGCCGGAGCCGAGCTGGGTCCCCAACGCCGAAATCCAAAACCGGTCGTTGTCGGCACGCTGATCTGACGTTCGTCAGCGCTCGCCCGCGACCCGCCTGCGGCGGTGCGGTGCGACGGCTACAGCTCGACGACCTCGAACTCGAGCAGGCTCGCGCCGGTGGCCACGGGGCGCGGGCCGGACTCGGCGCCGCCATGATGCGCCGCCGCCGCACCGTTCTCGCGCCAGGCCTGGAAGGACGCCTCGTCGGCCCACGTGGTGACGACGAAGTAGCGGGTCTCGCCCGAGACGGGCCGCAGCAGCTGGAACCCTTCGAAGCCGGGGGCCGAGTCGACGGCGTGCTTGCGCGCGGCGAAGCGCGACTCGAGCTCGGGGTCGGCGTTCTCGGGCACCTCGATGGCATTGATCTTCACGACAGACATGAGGCCATCCTCGCGGCGGAAGCTGTGGGCCGGGTCTCCATTCGGCTGCGCCGAGTCGACCCGCGCAGCGGCCTCCATTCGGCTGCGCCGAGTCGACCCGCGGGGCGCACGCTGGTCGACTCGCCGCCTGCGACGAATGGAGACCGAGCTGCGTGCGCGTAACCGCAGGTCACACAGCGGGCCGCTTCCGGCCGGCGGGGCCAAGATCGAGGCACCATGGGAAACACCGAGTGGGGCTTTTCGACCGAGCAGGTGCACGCCGGCATCCGACCAGACGGCGGCCACGGCGCGCGCATCACGCCGGTCTACCTGAGCAACGGCTTCCTGTTCGACGACTTCGAGCAGGCGCGCGAGCGGTTCGCGGGCGAGACCGAGGGCTACTACTACACGCGCTACGGCAACCCCACGATCGCGGCCGTCGAGCGCAAGCTCGCGGGCCTCGAGCACGGCGCCGACGCCCTCGCGGTCGCAAGCGGCCAAGCCGCCCTGACGATCGCGTTCCTCACGCTGCTGCAGCAGGGCGACCACGTCGTCTCGGCCCGCTCGATCTACGAGGGCACCCGCGGCCTGCTGCGCGAGGACTTCGCGCGCTTCGGCATCACCGCCACCTTCGTGAAGGACCCGAACGACGCCGATTCGCTGCGCGACGCATTCCGGCCGAACACCAGGGCCGTCTTCATCGAGTCGATCCCGAACCCCCGCAACGACGTCCCCGATCTCGAGCTCGTCTCGGCCATCGCGCACGAGCACGGGGTGCCCGTCATCGTCGACAACACGCTCGGCACGCCGTTCCACGTGCGCCCGATCGAGCACGGGGCCGACCTCGTCGTGCACTCCACGAGCAAGTTCCTCTCGGGCCACGGCTCGGCGATCGGGGGAGCGATCGTGGACTCGGGAAGCGAGTATCTGAAGGATGCCCGCGCCGACGGCCACACCGTCACGAACGAGACGTTCACGCAGAAGGCCCGCAGCCTCGCCGGCCGCTTCGGCCCGACGCTCTCGCCGTTCAACGCCTTCCTGCTGCAGCACGGCATCGAGACGCTCTCACTGCGCATGCGGCAGCAGTCGGGCAACGCGCTCGAGATCGCACGGTGGCTCGAGGCGAGCCCGGCGGTGGCATCCGTCGACTACAGCGGGCTGGAATCGAACGCGCATCACGCGAACGCCGAGCGTTACTTGCGCGGCGGCTACGGCGCCGTCTTCGCCTTCACCCTGAAGGGCGGCCTGCCGGCCGCGCAGGCGCTCATCAACCGGGTGACGCTGTGGAGCCGCATGACGCATCTCGGCGACGTGCGCTCGCTGATCCTGCACCCCGCGTCGACGACGCACATCCATCTCACGGCCGACGAGCTCGCCGAGATCGGCATCGGGCCCGGCACGATCCGGGTTTCCGTGGGCATCGAGGATGCCGCAGACCTGATCGCCGACCTCGAGCAGGCGCTCGCGGCCCCCGCGGCGTAGGCCGCGAGGTAGGAAGGACACCATGACGCGACTGCAGCACTTCGGCTGGTTCTTCTCGCGCGGCTTCGGGCCGCAGGCGTGGGGGCGCGCGGACTACCACTGGGGCTACGACTGGTTCCGGCCAGAGCTCTATGTGCACGCCGTGCAGCAGCTCGAGCAGGCCGGCCTCGACCTCGTGATCCTCGAGGACGCGCTCTCGATCGGGAATCCCTCGACCATCGATCTGCGCACCCGCCAGGCCTACGGCGGCCCCAAGCACGACCCGCTGCTGCTCGTGCCGTACCTGCTCAACGCGACCAGGCACCTCGGCTTCACCCCGACCATCAACCCGGTCGCGACGCCGCCCTATCTGGCGGCCCGTCAGGCGGCGACGCTGCACCACCTGAGCGGCGGGCGGTACGGCATGAACGTGGTGACGGATGTCGCGTCGAGCCGCCACTTCGGCGCCGAGCCGCTGCCGCACGACCGCGCCTACGATCGCGCCTCCGAGTGGCTCGCCGTCGTGAAGAAGCTCTGGCACTCGTGGGGCGAGGGCGCATTCGTGAACGACACCGAGAGCTGGCACTTCGCCGACGGCGCGAAGATCGACGCGTTCCGGCACACGGGGGAGTACTACGACGTGACGGGGCCGCTCAACGCGATCCCCTTCGACGACGGCGACCCGGTCGTCGTCTCGCCCGGCGGCAGCCCGAGGGGCATCGCCTTCGCCGGCGCGAACTCCGAAGTGCAGCTCGCGCTCGCGCCGCTCGACGTGTCGTCGGTGGCGGGCTACCGCCAGCGCGTGATCGACGCCGCGAGGGATGCCGGGCGCTCGGCCGCGTCGATAAAGACGCTCTTCGTCTTCAAGCCAGAGATCGTCGCCAGCAAGGAAGAGGTCGACCGGGTCGTCGCCGCGAGCGAGAACCCGAGCGACGCCGAGCTGCACGCCATCCTGCTCGGGCAGTCGAGCGATCTCGAGACCGACCTGACCGGCCTCGACTGGGACAAGCCGATCGACCCCGACGCGATCTTCGGCGACCACGTCTCGCGCGGCTCGATCAAGGGCCTGCTCGCGGGGGCGTCGTCGTTCGAAGAGCACACCCTGCGCGAGCTGCTGCGGCGGCACGCCCGCAAGGGCCGCGCCGCAGACCGCGCCGGCTGGGTCGGCACCGCCCAGGACATCGCCGACTACATCGAGGAGTTCGGCGAGGTCGCCGACAACGACGGCTTCATCTTCTCGGGCGACCTGCACCCGACGACCGTGCACCGCTTCCTCGACCAGCTGGTGCCCGAGCTGCGCGGTCGCGGCCTGCTGCGCACCGAGTACGGCGACGGAAACCTGCGCGCGAACCTGACGGAGTTCTGAGCGGGCCGGGGCAGTCCCCGCGCGCCGCCGCACCCGGTCGCCCACCCCGCGCGCCCTCACTGCGGGTTCCTGGGCTTCCTTAACGGATTCTTCGACCTGCCCTGGTTCTCTGCCCGGTATGAGCACCGCCCTGTGGGTCGCCCGCCCGCCCCGTGCGCACGAGTTCCAGCTGCGCAGCCGGCTGCGCACGCCCGCCGTCACGGTCCCGGCCGGCGCGGGCGCGCTCGCGACGCTCGTCACCGCCCTGGGGTCCTGGATTCCGTCGTTGTGGGGCGACGAGGCGGCCTCGGCGCTGTCGGCGCAGCGGTCGTTGCCGTCGTTCCTGCACGAGGTGACGCATGTCGACGCCGTGCACGCCGTCTACTACGCCGCGCTGCACGTGTGGGTCGCGCTCTTCGGCGCGAGCGCGTTCTCGCTGCGATTCCCCTCGGCCATCGCGACCGGCGTCACGGTCGCCGGCCTGATCGTGCTCAGCCGCATGTTCACCGCGAGCTGGCGGCTGCCGATCCTCGCGGCGGTGCTCGCCGTCGCCCTGCCGCGACTCGACTTCGCGGGCATCGAGGCGCGC
>NZ_JBLRDT010000006.1:0-32163 GCF_057512245.1 Gryllotalpicola sp. CP2-P1 | reverse complement strand
GCCACGGCATCCCCCGCGACCTTCTCTGGCCAGCCGAGACCCACGAGCGCGACGCGCACGTCGTCGGCGACGGAGTTCTTCTGCTTCGCCGCGGGTGCCGTCGCCGCGGGAGCGACGACGTGTAGCTTGCCGGTGAGCTGCACCACGATGAGCTTCGCCGTCTTCGGGCCGATGCCGCTGACCTTGCGGAACGCGGCATCGTCGTCGTTCTGAACGGCCGTGGCGATCTGGTCGGGCGTCATCACAGACAGCACCCCGAGTGCGGATTTCGGGCCGACGCCGTTGACCCCGAGCAGTAGCTGGAAGACCTCGAGCTGCTCGGCGTCCTGGAAGCCGAACAGCGACAGCGCGTCCTCGCGCACGATGAGCGCCGTGTGCACGAGCGCCTCCTCCCCCACGCGCAGGCTGAGCGCGTGCTCGGGCGTGACGCTCACGAGATAGCCGACGCCGGCCACCTCGATCACGAGCTCGGCGCCTGAGGCGCGCAGGACGGTGCCGCGCAGGGAGCTGATCATGCAGTCAGGCTATGTGCGCGTGCCAACATTCGGTGGCAGCGACACTCGAACAAAGGTTCAATGCTGTTCAGAACTGCTTCCGGGTCGCCTTCTCGGCGTTGAGCCATGCCTGCTGCGCAGGGGTGAGGCGAGTGGATGCCCCGCGCGACGCCGCCGCTGCAGGAATCCCCCGCGCCGTCCGCCAGGACGCGGCGATCGCGAGCGCGAGCGCATCGGCGGCATCGGCCGGCTTCGGCACAGCCTCGAGCCGCAGGATGCGCCGCACCATCTCGCCCACCTGGGGCTTGTCGGCGCCGCCGTAGCCCGTGATGGCGTTCTTGACCTCGCTCGGGGTGAACAGCTCGAGCGGAAGGCCTCGGCTCGCCGCCTCGTGGATCACCAGGCCGGAGACCTGGGCGACGCCCATGACCGTGTTCAGCTGGTTGTTCGCGAAGACGCGCTCAAGAGCGAGGGCGTCGGGCCGCGTCTCGTCGATCACCTCGCGCAGGCCGGCGAGGATGCGCACGAGCCGCTGCCCGTGCTCCATGTCGGAGGGCGTGCGCACGACGCCGACCCGCACCAGCTGCGGTGCGCGGTCGGCGTCGATGACTCCGTAGCCGCAGCGCGTCAGGCCGGGGTCCACCCCGAGCACGCGCAGGGCCATGGGCGCCTAGTCCTCGTCTTCCTCGAGCTCGGCCTGGACCTCGGGCGACAGGTCCAGGTTGGTGTAGACGTTCTGCACGTCGTCGCTGTCCTCGAGGGCGTCGATGAGGCGGAAGACCTTGCGTGCGGTCTCGGCATCGGCGTTGACCTTGACGGATGCCACGAACTCGACGTCGGCCGAGTCGTAGTCGATGCCCGCCTCCTGCAGGGCTGTGCGGGTCGCGACGAGCTCGCTCGCCTCGGTCAGCACCTCGAAGCTCTCACCCTGCGGGGTGACCTCTTCCGCACCGGCCTCGAGCACCGCGGCCAGCACGTCGTCTTCTGTGGTGCCCTCTGCGGGAACCACGATGACGCCCTTGCGGCTGAAGTTGTAGGCCACCGACCCCGGGTCGGCGAGCGTGCCCCCGTTACGCGACATGGCGGTGCGCACCTCGGCCGCCGCGCGGTTCTTGTTGTCGGTCAGACACTCGACGAGCAGCGCGACGCCGCCCGAGGCATAGCCCTCGTACATGATGGTGGTGTAGTCGATGGTCTCGCCGGTGAGACCTGCGCCGCGCTTGATGGCGCGGTCGATGTTGTCGTTCGGGACAGAGGTCTTCTTCGCCTTCTGGACCGCGTCGGCAAGGGTCGGGTTGCCGGTGAGGTCGGCACCGCCGATCTTCGCCGCGACCTCGATGTTCTTGATCAGCTTCGCGAACGACTTCGCACGCTTGGCGTCGATGACGGCCTTCTTGTGCTTGGTCGTCGCCCACTTGGAATGCCCGGACATACGTCTCCTGGTTGAAATAGCGTTCGCTCGATTCTACCGGGGGCCGCACTGCGCTGGTCCGTGCGCCGGGGCCCGCGCGGCGCACCTAGGCTTTGAGGTATGCCGGTCAAGCTCGCAACCCGCCTCGGGCGGCTGGGCGTGCGAGTCGAGGAGGGCCCGAAGAAGGTCGCCGTGCTCTGGCACAGCTTCTTCGTCGATTCGCACAGCTGGGATCGGGTGCTGCCGGTCCTCACGCGCCTGCGCACGGTCGTGCTGATCGACGGTCCCTCGTTCGGTGCGAGCGAGCCTCTGCACCGCCCCTCGACCATCGCCGAATGCGCCCTCGCAACCTTCGACGTGCTCGATGCGCTCGGCATCGACCGAGTCGACTGGGTGGGCAACGGCTGGGGCGGCCAGGTCGGCATTGCCGCCGCGGTCGAGCGGCCGCGCCGCATCCGCTCGCTCGTCTCGATCGGCGCCCCGACGGGTGTACTCGGTGGAACGGAGCGACGCGATCTTGCGGCAGCCCTGCCGTTCATCCGCCTGTTCGGGTTCCCCGGCCCCGTGCAGACGCGCTTGTTGCGCTCGATCCTCACCGAGCGCACGATCGCCGTCGATTCAGAGGCCGTGCGGATCGTGAAGAGCGGATTTCTGAATGCGGAGCGCCGCGGATTCGTGCAGGCGGCGCGCTCGTTCGTCCTCGACCGCCCGTCACTCGACGATGCAGCGCTCGCGGTCGAGGCGCCCACGGTCTTCGTCGCGGGGGATGCCCGCGCGGGGTGGGGACCCGCCGAAGCCGAGGCCGTGACCGACCGCATGATGAACGCCCGCACGCGCACTCTGCACGGCGTCCGCAACATCGCGCCGCTCGAAGACGCCGACGCGGTGGCCGGCATCGTCCGTGAGCATTGGGCCGCGAACGCCCGTCGCTGAGCGACGCACGCCTGTGCCCTCACAGAAGCTTCTTCAGCGTCCTCAGGTTCCGAGTCGTGGTCGTCGGTTTGAAGCGCGGCTTCGCCGCGAACTTCGCGAGCTTCGTGTTCGTGCTCCCCACCGCGATGTTCAGCTGCCAATAGAGCACGCCGTCACCCGGGGCGATGATCTCTTCCGTCGGGTCCAGGGCGGGCGCGGCATCCAGCAGTTCGCTCAGATGAGCGGGGTCGGAGGCGAACAGAACGTACGGATGCCAGCCGTCGCGCTCCGCATCGAACGGGAACGCCGCGACGATGGCGGCGAGCTTCTCGCGTGTCACGAGCACGATCCAGGCGTCATAGCCGAAGCGCTCGCGCAGCGCGCTCTCGATGCGTGACCTGAGCCGCGACGCATCCGCCTCATCGCTCTCGAAAAGGACATTGCCGCTGGCCAGAACGGTGCGCACGCCGGTGAGCCCGAGCGAGCGGAACAGCTTGCCGAGCTCGGCCGACCTGATCGTGATGCCGCCCACGTTCACGCCGCGCAGCAGGGCGACATAGGCGGTCATGAGCCCAAACTAGGCGGCGCGCACCTTCGAGAGGAAGTACTCGTGGAAGCGGTAGTCGCCGGTGACCTCGGGGTGGAACGACGTGCCGAGCAGGCTGCCCTGCTCGACGGCGACGACACGGCCATCGTCGAGCGCGCCGATCGCCGCCGCCTTCTCCCCCAGGGATTCGACCACGGGCGCGCGAATGAACACCGCATGCACTGCGGGCTCGCCGAGCACCGGCATCGGGATGTCGGTCTCGAACGAGTCGAGCTGCGAGCCGAACGCGTTGCGGCGCACCGTGACGTCGAGGCCGCCGAGCGTCTGCTGCCCCTCGATCGCGTCGAGCACGCGGTCGGCCAGCATGATCAACCCAGCGCAGGTGCCGTAGACGGGCAGGCCGCCGGCGATCGCCTCGAGCAGCGGCTCGCGCAGCCCGAAGGCGCGCGAGAGCTTGTCCATCACGGTCGACTCGCCGCCGGGGATCACGAGACCTGAGACGGATGCCAGCTCGTCCGGTCGCCGGACCGGGACGGCCTCGGCACCGAGTTCGCGCAGCACCCCGAGGTGCTCGCGGAAATCACCCTGCAGGGCGAGGACGCCGACGCGAGGGGCCGTGCTCACCAGCCGCGCTCGGCCAGACGGTGCGGGGCGGCGAGGTCGGCGACGTTGATGCCGACCATGGCCTCGCCGAGCCCGCGGCTGACCTCGGCGATCGTCTGCGGGTCGTCGTACATCGTGGTCGCCTTGACGATCGCGGCGGCGCGCTTGGCGGGGTCGCCCGACTTGAAGATTCCGGAGCCTACGAACACGCCGTCGGCGCCGAGCTGCATCATCATCGCGGCGTCGGCCGGGGTGGCCACGCCGCCCGCGGTGAACAGCACGACGGGAAGCTTGCCGGTCTCGGCGACCTCGGCGACCAGCTCATAGGGGGCCCGCAGCTCTTTCGCGGCGACGTAGAGCTCGTCCTTCGTCATCGACGTGAGCGCGTTGATCTCGGAGGTGATCTTGCGGATGTGCTTCGTCGCCTCTGAGACGTCGCCCGTGCCGGCCTCGCCCTTGGACCGGATCATCGCGGCGCCCTCGTTGATGCGGCGCAGCGCCTCGCCGAGGTTGGTGGCGCCGCACACGAACGGCACCGTGAAGTTCCACTTGTCGATGTGGTTCACATAGTCGGCGGGCGACAGCACCTCGGACTCGTCGATGTAGTCGACGCCGAGCGCCTGCAGCACCTGTGCCTCGACGAAGTGGCCGATGCGCGCCTTCGCCATGACCGGGATGGAGACCGAGGAGATGATCTCGTCGATCAGGTCGGGGTCGCTCATGCGAGCGACGCCGCCCTGGGCGCGGATGTCGGCGGGAACCCGCTCGAGGGCCATGACAGCGACTGCCCCGGCGTCCTCAGCGATACGTGCCTGCTCGGCGGTGACGACGTCCATGATGACGCCGCCCTTCAGCATTTCGGCGAGCCCGCGCTTGACGCGGCTCGAGCCGACTTCTCCGTTGGTCATAGTGCCCTCATTCTACTGAGCACGTGAGGCATGCTCGCGCCGGCGGAATGGGAGGATCGGAGCATGAAGGTGCTCTCGATCCAGTCGGCTGTCGCCTACGGGCATGTCGGCAACTCTGCCGCGGTGTTCCCCCTCCAGCGCATCGGCGTCGAGGTTCTGCCCGTGTACACCGTGAACTTCTCGAACCACACGGGTTACGGCGCCTGGCGCGGCCCGATGATCGCCCCCGACGACGTGCGAGCTGTCATCACGGGCATCGAAGAGCGGGGTGTGCTCGGGGACATCGACGTGGTCCTCTCCGGCTATCAGGGCGGCGAGGGCATCGCCGAGGTGATCATCGAGACCGTCGCCCGCGTGAAGGCCGCGAACCCGGCGGCCGTCTATGCCTGCGACCCGGTGATGGGCAATGCGCGGTCGGGATGCTTCGTCGCGCCGGCCATTCCCGTGCTGCTGCGCGACCGGGTCGTGCCGGTGGCCGACATCATCACGCCGAACCAGTTTGAGCTCGGCTATCTCACCGGAACCGAGCCGAGCGACCTGCCCTCGACGCTCGAGTCGGTCGACCGGGCGCGCGAGCTCGGCCCGCGGACGGTGCTCGTCACGAGCGTCGAACGGCCGGACCGCGAGCAGGGCACCCTCGAGATGCTCGTGGCAGACGACGAGGGGGCGTGGATCGTTACGACGCCGCAGCTGCCGCTGAAGGCGAACGGCTCGGGCGACGTGACCGCGGCGCTCTTCACCGCCCACTACCGCGAGACCGGATCCGCCGCCGAGGCCCTCGCGCGTACCGCCTCCAGCGTGTTCGGCCTGCTCGAGCAGACCCTTGCGTCCGGGCAGCGCGAGCTGCAGCTCGTCGAGGCGCAGGAGCATTACGCGCACCCGCGGATGGAGTTCGAGCCGCGCCGCGTCCGCTGACGCGACCAGCCCGGGTGCTAGCTCGGCCAGGCGCGGGCGATCGTCGCCCGCACCTCGCCGAGCAGCTGTGGCAGCGCTTTCGTCTTCGCGATGATCGGCAGGAAGTTCGCGTCGGATGCCCAGCGCGGCACGATGTGCTGGTGCAGGTGGCTGGCGATCCCGGCGCCGGCGATGGCTCCCTGATTCATCCCCAGGTTGAAGCCGTCATTGCGCGAGACGTCGCGGATGACCCGCATCGCTGTCTGCGTGATGGCCCCGATCTCGGCCACCTCCTCCGGCGTGGCCTCGTCATACAGCGAGATATGCCGGTACGGGCATACGAGCAGGTGCCCGCTGTTGTAAGGGAAGAGGTTGAGCAGCGCGAAAGCGGTCTTGCCGCGATGCACGATGAGCGACTCCTCGTCGCTCAGCGTCGGGGCCACGCAGAACGGGCAGTCGTCGCCGTGCGGCTGCTGCTGCCCGGACTGGATGTAGACCATCCGGTGCGGCGTCCACAGCCGCTGGAACTCGTCGGGTACGCCGACGAGGTGCGACGGGTCGTCGATGTGAACGGATGCCTGATTGCCCGGCTCCTCATGGTCGCCGTAGTCCTCCAGCGAAAGCCGAGCCATCTCACTCGCCCCAGGCGGTGTCGACCAGCTCGTGCGACGCGATCGATGCGGTGATCTTCGCGATCGCCTCGTCGACGGGCACCCCGTTGAGCTGGCTGCCGTCGCGGAAGCGGAAGCTGACCGTGCCCTTGGAGCGGTCCTCTTCGCCGGCGATGAGCTGGAAGGGCACCTTGGCCTTCGCCGCATTGCGGATCTTCTTCTGCATGCGGTCGTCGGTGTGGTCGACCTCGATACGCACCCCCGCCCGCTTGAGCCGGGCGGCGACCTCATCGAGGTACGGCACGTACTCGTCGGCGACCGGGATGCCGATGGCCTGCACCGGCGAGAGCCACACCGGGAACGCGCCCGCGTAGTGCTCGAGCAGGATCGCGAAGAAGCGCTCGATCGACCCGAGCAGCGCGCGGTGGATCATCACGGGCTGCTTCTTGGAGCCGTCGCTCGCGGTGTACTCGAGCTCGAAGCGCGCTGGCTGGTTGAAGTCGAGCTGCACCGTGGACAGCTGCCAGGTGCGGCCGATGGCGTCGCGCGCCTGCACTGAGATCTTCGGGCCGTAGAACGCGGCGCCGCCCGGGTCGGGCACGAGGTCGAGGCCGGACTCGATGGCGACCTCGCGCAGCGTCTCGGTCGCGATCTCCCACTGCTCGTCGGTGCCGACCGACTTCTCGGGGTCGCGGGTCGACAGCTCGAGGTAGAAGTCGTTCAGGCCATAGCCGCGCAGCGTCTCGAACACGAAGTCGAGCTGGCTCTTGATCTCGTCCTTGACCTGCTCGTCGGTGACATAGATGTGCGCGTCGTCCTGGGTGAGGCCGCGCACCCGGGTGAGGCCCGAGAGCGTGCCGCTCTTCTCGTAGCGGTAGACGGTGCCGAACTCGGCGAGCCGCAGCGGCAGCTCGCGGTACGAGCGGCCACGCGCCCGGAAGATCAGGTTGTGGAACGGGCAGTTCATCGGCTTCAGGTAGTAGTCCTGCCCCTGACGGGTGACGTTGCCTTCGGCATCCGTCTCTTCATCGAGGTGCATCGCCGGGAACATGCCGTCCTTGTACCACTGCAGGTGACCGCTGGTCTCGAACAGCGATCCCTTGGTGATGTGCGGCGAATTGACGAGCTCGTAGTCGTGGTCGAGCAGCTGCTGGCGCAGGTATCCCTCGATCTCGGCGCGCACGATGCCTCCCTTCGGGTGGAACACCGCGAGGCCCGAGCCGATCTCGTCGGGGAAGGAGAACAGGTCGAGCTCGGCGCCGAGCTTCCGGTGGTCGCGCTTGGCGGCCTCCTCCATACGCGTCTGGTAGGCGCGCAGTTCGTCCTTTGTGGGCCACGCGGTGCCATAGATGCGCTGCAGCTGCGGGTTCTTCTCGCTGCCGCGCCAGTACGCGGCGGCGACACGGGTGAGCGCGAAGCCGTTGCTGATGAGCTTGGTGTCGGGCAGGTGGGGCCCGCGGCACAGGTCCTTCCACACCGTCTCGCCCGTCTTGGCATCGACGTTGTCGTAGATCGTCAGCTCACCGGCGCCGACCTCGACGGATTCGTTGTCGTCGCCGCCGGCGGCGCCGCCCTTCAGCCCGATGAGCTCGAGCTTGAACGGCTCGTGGGCGAGCTCGGCGCGGGCCTCCTCGTCGGTGACGACGCGGCGCACGAAGCGCTGGCCCTGGTTGACGATGCGCTGCATCGCCTTCTCGAGCTGCTTGAGGGTCTCGGGCGTGAACGGCTCGGTGACGCCGAAGTCGTAGTAGAAGCCGTCGGTGATCGGCGGCCCGATGCCGAGCTTCGCGTCGGGGTTGACCTGCTGCACGGCCTGCGCGAGGACGTGCGCGGTCGAGTGGCGCAGGATGTTGAGCCCGTCGGGCGAATCGATCGTGACCGGCTCGACCACGTCGGTGGCGGTCGTCGTCGTGGCCTTGTCCTTCAGCTCGCCGTTGACGCGCAGGGCGACAACGTTCCGATCAGGGAAGAGCTCGAAGCCGTCGGCCACGTGAACCACTCCTATATAGACGTGTGAACGGGAATGCCTCAACTCTAGTGGCGGCCGCACCGCCGCCCCGGTGGCACCCATACGGGGAATCCGTCACCAGCTGTTAACACGGCGCTCTTCCGCCCCGGGCCGTCGAAGCCCTAGCGTCGTGATCTTGGGCTGCGCCTTGCGCACCCAGCTGTCACGCACATCCACCGATTACGGAGGTGGGCATCGATGCCCTCTGTCTTCTCGCGACGCGTCGCCGTCGCCGCAGCCGCGGTCTCCGCGGCGTGCCTGCTGAGCGCGGGCCTCTCGGCCCCGGCGTTCGCGAATCCGGCCGGCACGGGCCTCGTCATCAGCGAGGCCTACGTCAACGGCGGCTCATCGGGGGCGAGCTACCTGAACAAGTTCGTCGAGCTCTACAACCCCACCGGCGCCGCCATCTCGCTCGACGGCGACACCCTGCAGTACCGCGCGCCGACGAGCACGGTGACGCCGAGCGGCTCGCAGGTGTTCGCGCTGAGCGGCTCGGTCGCCTCGCACGCTCACTTCCTGATCCAGCTTCCGAGCAACAATGCGAGCTCTAACCCGGGCGCCGCCCTGCCGACGCCCGACCTGACGACGGGCGGCAGTGTGAACCCCGGGGCAGGCGGTGGAACGCTGTATCTGGCCGCGAGCGCGGCCGGGGTAGTGCCCACCGACGCGAGCGTCATCGACAAGATCGGCTGGGGCACCAGCAACTCGCCAGAGGGCACGGCGGCGAGCGGCAACTCGCTCACGCTCAGCTATCAGCGCGTGGCGGGCGGCGCCGACACCGACGACAACGCGGCCGACTTCACCACCGCGGTGCCCACGCCCGAGAACTCGGGCTCGACGGGCGGCGGCACTCCCCCGGGCGGCGGGACGGACCCGGGCGACGGCGACGGCGACGCGCAGACGCTCACGATCGCCCAGATCCAGGGCACGACCGATACCTCGCCCTATGTCGGCCAGAGCGTCGCGACCGAAGGCGTGGTGACCGCCGTGTATGCGACCGGCGGTTTCAACGGATTCTTCCTCGAGACCGCGGGCACCGGAGCGGGCGCCGACGCGACCCCCGGCGAATCCGACGCGGTCTTCGTGTTCGGATCGACCTCGGCGAAGCAGGTCCACATCGGCGACAGCGTCTCGGTCACGGGGACGGTGCAGGAGTACCAGGGCGAGACCGAGATCAGCTCCCCCACGGTCACCGAGCTCGAGGCCGCGCTCGCACCGGTGACGGCTGAGGCGCTGCCGTGGTCGCAACTCACGACCGACGCGCAGAAGGAGGCGCACGAGGGCGAGCTCATAGCCCCGCAGGGCGCCTTCACGGTGAGCGACAACTACGACGCGAACTACTACGGCTCGTTCACGCTGGCGGCGGGCACGACTCCGTTGCGCCAGCCGACGGATGCCGGAACCGCCGGCTCCGCACAGGCGCAGGCGGTCGCCGCAGACAACGCGGCCCGCACCATCACGCTCGACGACGGGTCGAGCACGAACTACAGCGGTGGGGCGGCGGCGAACACCCCGCTGCCGTGGCTCACCCCGACCAACCCGGTGAGCGACGGCGCTGCCGTGACGTTCCACCAACCGGTCGTGCTCGACTACCGCTTCTCGCTGTGGAACTTCCAGCCGACCACGCCGGTCACCGACGACGGGGCATCCGTCGCCACCTTCAGCGACGTGCGCGCCGCGAACGAGCGGCCGAGCGCTGTCGGCGGCGACGTGCGTCTGGCGAGCTTCAATGTCGAGAACTACTTCCCCATGACGGGCGAGAAGTTCGTCAGCTCGGGGCTCGGCACGTGCACGTACTACAACGACCGGGCGGGCAACCACATCGGCGTGAACAGGTGCACGGCGGCCGATGGCGGCGCCGGGCCACGTGGTGCGGCGGACGACGCGAGCTTCCAGCGGCAGCAGTCGAAGATCGTCACCGGCATCAACCGGCTCGGCGCCAGCATCGTCTCGCTCGAGGAGATCGAGAACTCGGCCAAGTTCGGCGAGCCGCGAGACACCGCGCTCGCCGGCCTGGTCGACGCGCTCAATGCAGCTGCCGGCGCGGATGTCTGGGCATATGTGCCCTCGCCCCCTGCCGACAAGCTGCCGCCCATCGAGCAGGAGGACGTCATCCACTCGGGCTTCATCTACAAACCGGCTGACGTCACGCCCGTCGGTGCCGCGACGGTGCTGCTCGGCGACTCCGACCCCGGCGAGCCCTTCTCGATCGCGCGCGAGCCTCTCGCGCAGGGCTTCAAGAAGGCGAACGCGGCCGACAGCGATGCGTTCCTCGTGGTCGCGAACCACTGGAAGTCGAAGGGCGCCGATGCAACCGGCCTGTACCCGGGCGACACCGAAGACACCTCCTCGCCTGCGGTCGACCAGGGCGCCTTCAACGAGACGCGAGTGCACGAGGCGCAGGACACTGTGGCCTTCGCCGACCAGGTAGCGAAGCAGCTCGGCACCGACCGCATCTTCCTGCTCGGCGACCTCAACTCCTACACGCACGAGGACCCGCTCGAGGCGCTGTACGCCGCCGGCTACACGGACCTGGGCAGCACCTTCGATCCGAGCGAGCAGACCTACTCGTACGACGGGCTCGAGGGCTCGCTCGACCACGTGCTCGCGAACGCCGCGGCGCTGAAGATGGTGACGGGGGCGGATGTCTGGCAGATCAACGCGCAAGAGTCGGTCGCCTACGCCTACAGCCGCTACAACTACAACGCGACGCTGCTCTTCAACGGTACGGACCCGTTCGCGGCGTCCGATCACGACCCCGTGGTCGTCGGACTCACGCTGCCGGCACCTGCTGCGTGGAGCGCCAAGACCGTGTACAACACGGGTGACCTCGTGAGCTACAACGGCTCGATCTGGCGCGCGCAGTGGTGGACGCAGAACCAGAAGCCGGGCGATGTCAACGGCCCGTGGGAGCAACTCGCGACGGCCGCCGACGGCGGCGTGCTGTGGACTCCGAGCCGTGTGTTCGACACGGGTGACGTGGTCGAGTACCAGGGCAAGAAGTATGTCGCCAAGTGGTGGACCCGGAACCAGAAGCCGGGCGACAAGAACGGCCCCTGGCAGCTGCAGAAGTAGCCGGCTGCAGGTGGGCCCCGGCGAGCTCCGGGGCCCACCTCGCGGGCGTGAGGCGTGACCGCAACGCAAGACCAGACGCAGAAAACCCCCGGAAATCCGGGGGTTTTCGTCTGTGCGCGATACTGGGATCGAACCAGTGACCTCTTCCGTGTCAGGGAAGCGCGCTACCGCTGCGCCAATCGCGCCCTTCCGATCACTTTAGCGGGCTAAAGAGAAAGGCGGGAAGTGAGTGTGGAGGTGGCGACGGGATTCGAACCCGTGTATACGGCTTTGCAGGCCGCTGCCTCGCCTCTCGGCCACGCCACCAGGCCCGCATGATCAGTCGAAAACTGCCTCACACTCGAGCGGATGACGAGACTCGAACTCGCGACCCTCACCTTGGCAAGGTGATGCGCTACCAACTGCGCTACATCCGCATTTTGTCGTTCCGGCCCGGTTCCTTTCGGCCCCGTCCCGGCGACTTCTCAACCATAACCCACGTTTTGTGCTCAGTTCAAATCGAGCCGGGGGCGTGTCCCGATTCGTGAAAAGCGCCCGCGTTCGGATAGCATCGACTCGCACAACAGCGGGCGATTGGCGCAGTTGGTAGCGCGCTTCCTTCACACGGAAGAGGTCGTCAGTTCGAGTCTGGCATCGCCCACAACGAAGAAGAAGCCCCGGTCAGCCGGGGCTTTTTCATTTGTCTGCTGCAGCGCGCGACGCTTCCCGCTGCTGCGTGGGTCGAACCTGTCCGGAGATGCGGCCGGGCCACTGCTGGGGGTACGCCTGTCGCGACGCCGTGACCGCCGCGTCGATGAGTGCCGCGACCGATGCCCGGTGATCGTGTTCTTTGCGGGCGATCACGAGGCAGCTGGGCTCTGTGTCGATGACGGGAACGCATCGAGTGCCGGCGGGCGCCGGCGTGACCAGTGAGCGCGGCAGCACAGCGACAGCACGCCCCAACCGGACCAGGGGTATCAATTCGGCGAGGTCAGCCAATTCGGGGCCTCCGGCCTCCTCGGAATCGACTCCCGCCCAGCGGGGGAAGGTCTCACCTCGCAGGTCTTCGGTCCGGAGCTCTTGTCGGCCGGCGAGCTCGTGCCACTCGGGGAGGATCGCCACCCGCTCCTCGACGAGAAGGGTCTCGGCCGCAAGGCCGCTGAGATCGTCGAACGGGGCGTAGAGCAGTCCGGCGTCCGCACGCCCGTCGCGCAGGATGTCGGACCGGTCGGTTCCGCCCGAAAAGAGAATGTCCACTTGTCTGGCATCCGGATGCGCGCTGTAGGAGCCAAGGATGCCGGACAAGAGACCCGCGTCTCCCCCGGGCTTGATGACGAGCCTGAGGTGGTCCTCGAGCTTTTCCGTCCGCTGAGCGCTTTGCACGGCGACAGCCATCGCATCGAGCGCGTGCCGTCCGTGTTCGAGCAGGGCAACGCCGGCTGGCGTCAGGGTCACGCTGCGGCTCGTCCGCGAGAACAGCCGCACGCCGAGGCGCGCTTCGATTCGTTGCACCGCTTTGGACAGGGCAGGCTGAGCGATCCGCAGCCTCTGGGCCGCCCGACCGAAGTGGAGCTCTTCGGCTACCGCGACGAAGTATCTGAGCTCCCGCAGTTCCAGCGATTCCATTCCTGCAGGTTACCGGTCGAGGTTGGACAGGTATTGGACGTGTGCCCGCTTTCGGGATCGGATTGAGGCCATGATCAAGCACACCATGCTCGTCGCTTTCACCGATCCGATCGACGACAACGACCTCGACCGATACCTGGCAGACATCGAAGGCGCCATGAGCGCGACGGGTGTCGTGCGCGACTTCTCGTCCGCACGACACATCGCAGTGCCCGGCGAAGAGGCGATCCCGGCATTCATTGCGACAGCGGTCCTCGAATTCGTCGTGGAGAGCCGGGGCGACCTCGCCACATTGTTTGCTGCTCCCGGCGCTGGCGAGGTGATCCACAAGTGGCAGGCCACAAACCCGTACAAGGTCGCCTGGGTCAACCACGAGGTTCACGCGTGATGCCTTCGCTCCGGCGGCTGGCCGCACCCGAGGAAATCGCGGCCGCCGGCATCTGGCTGTGTTCCGACGACGCGTCCTACGCCACCGGAACCACGCTATCCGTCGACGGGGGAAGGCGCGCCTGAAGGCATACTGTGCGACAGCGCCCCAGACGCACTGAGGCCGCCTCCTCGATGATTCGGGTTCGAGGGGCGGCCACAGTTGATTCGGGTTGGGGTTGGGGGCGACGGATTGACCGTCTGAATTCATGGTGGACCCCACCGCCACCGAATCGGCGCGGCATCTGCTCAAGGCAGTCTCAGGGTTTCGTTTGAACGGCCCTAGAGTGCCGCGACCACGAGGGTGGTGAGACAGGCGAGCCCGGCGACGAGGAAGACGATGCCGCCCGCCAGCATCCACGCAGGCGACTGCGAGCCGAAGGCGATGCGCATGCCGTTCTGCCGCTTGAGCTCGTGCGCGAGCTCCGAGAGCCAGTTGCGGCGGATGATCAGGAAGAGCCCCCAGCTGACCGCGAGGGCTCCCCACACGAGCGCGAAGACACGGGCGACGGTCACCGCTCGAGCCTAGGCGACCTGCCCTGTGGCTCAGGCGAACGGGTCGGCGAGCAGCAGCTCTGCGTTGCGATCTGTGCGGCGGCCCTGGTGCTGCGGTGCCCGGTGGGGATCGTTGAAGGAAAGCTCGCGATACAGCGACGCGAGCGCCTCTTGCGAGCCGTCGCCGTAAGCGGATACATAGGGCGCTTCCGACTCGATCAGGGTCGTGAAGATCGAGAGGATGCCGGGGCCGCTGCGCGCCAGCTCGATGATGCGCGCCTGCTGCGGGAAGTCGATATGGCTCGCCGTAGTGATCTCCCAGAACGAATGGGCTGCGTCGGTGCCGCGGCGCGGGGTGATGCGGTTGGCGTGCACGTGGCCGTTGACCCACGCGACGACCTGGGGATGCCGGTGCAACAACTCCTCGACCTCTGCACCGGTGCGTCGGCGCTCGCCGGGCGCGGCGGGGTCCGGCAGCCGGTTGTCCATCGAGGTGCTCGTGTGGTGGCTGAACACGACGATGTAATCGTCGGGGTGCGCCGCGAGGGCCTCCTCGAGCCAGCGGAACTGCCCGTCGGCGATCGACCCGTGCGAGAGCCCGGCGGGGTTGGTCGAATCGAGCACGACGGCGAGAACGCCCGCGGCGAGCCGTGCGGTGTAGTAGCTGCGGCCTGCCGCGAGATCCTCGCTCGTGAAGCCGTGCCCGACGGGTCCCGGCCCGGCGTTCCCGGGGTCGAGGTGCGCGGCGACATAGTCGGCCTTTGTGAACGGCCGTCTGCGCTCGTCGGCGGTCACCGTCCACCGCCGATCCAGGCGGGGCAGCTCCCCCAACGCGCGCACCGCGCTTCGGGCCGCCGGCGAGTTCCCCGCGTTCGACCACAGCGTGCGGACGGCGCGGTTGGCGGCATCCGTCGCGAAGCGGGTGAACTTCACATCGCCGACGTAGACGTCGTTCCATGCCGCGTGCAGGTTCGACAGCGAGCCGCAGACCGAGTCGTCGTGATTGCCGACGACGGCGTACCAAGGGGTGCTCAGACCGGCGCTCCTGTGCGGCGCGGCCACCCGCCCGAAGAACCCGGGCAGCTCGGGGAATCCGGCGCCCTTGTACACGTCGCGCACGGGGAGCTCGGGGTTGTACCACTCGCTCTTCCCTGAGCTCTGCACGCCCTCCCACGCCGTGCGTGCTCCCGAGTTGGCGACGATCTCGCCGCCGTTGAGCACGGCGAGGTACCAGTCGAGTTCGAGCAGCTCGCCGTTGTCGGTGTTGTCACCCGTCGAGACGACCGCGTCCAGTCGCCGGCCGGTGAACGGCGCGGCCGAGATGGAGTTGATGCGCGCGATCAGCCGGGCGGCGCCATGCGTGCCGAGTGTCTCCTGAGGGCGGAAGGCGGACCCGTTGGTCGCGGCGAACATCTCGAATCGGGCGGGCGACTGCGCGTCGACGATGTGCAGATCGGTGAGCTGGACCAGCGCGGCGAGGGGCGTGAACGAGGCTGTGGTGGATGCCCGCACGGCGAGCTCCTCGCGCAGCACGGGGCCATACCCCGGTCCGGCCGTGAGGCGGCGATAGCCGGCACTCCCCTGCGGCGCCGCGGCGGTCTCGAGCGTGGTGCCCGCTGTGACCAGAGGTGAGTGAGCAGCGGGCCTCGCCTGCGCCCGGGTGCGTGGCGAGAGGCTGAGTGCGAGAACGCCGGGGGTGAGCGCGAGTACGCCTGCGCCGCCGATCAGGGCTGTCCGTCGAGACACCTTCTGCACGCGGCCAGGGTTGCGAGCGCGGGTTGAGGCGAGGTGGCGTCCGTGTTCGTGCCGCGTGAACAATGCACGACAAGGGGGCCGTCGGCGAACCGACGGCCCCCTTGACAGGTGCGCTGTGTGTGGTGCGGCCTAGACCGCGGGGTCGAGCACGTAGCTCTCTTCGCCGTGGACCACGGTGTCGACCCCGGCGACCTCGTCTTCGTTGGTGATGCGGAAGCCGATGGTCTTCTGGATCGCGGTGCCGAGCAGCCATGCGATCCCGAAGGACCAGATGGTCACCACTGCGGCGCCGACGAACTGTGCGCCGAGCTGCTTGAACGAACCGGTCGAGATGAGGCCGATGCCCTGGCCGAAGAAGCCGATGTACAGGGTTCCGATCCAGCCGCCGATGAAGTGGACGCCCACCACGTCGAGCGAGTCGTCGAAGCCGAGGCGCCACTTGAGGTCGACGGCGTAGGCGCAGATGAAGCCGGTGATCAGGCCGAGCACCATGCCCCAACCGGGCGAGAGGATGTTGCAGGCCGGGGTGATGGCGACCAGGCCGGAGACCGCACCGGACGCCGCGCCGATCGACGTCGGCTTGCCGTCCTTGATCTTCTCGGCGATGAGCCAGCCGAGGGTCGCAGCGGCCGGGGCCGCGAGGGTGTTGACCCAGGCGATCGCGGCGACGCCGTCCATCGCACCCTCAGAGCCGGCGTTGAAGCCGAACCAGCCGAACCAGAGCAGCGAGGCGCCCAGGAGGGTCAGCGGCACGTTGTGCGGCTTGCTCATGCCCTTCTTGAAGCCGATGCGCTTGCCGAGCACCAGCGCAAGGGCGAGCGCTGCCGCACCTGCGTTGATGTGCACCGCGGTACCGCCCGCGAAGTCGTTGACCTTGAGGATCGAGGGGGCCCAGCCGTCACCGAGGTTGAACACCCAGTAGGCGACGGGGAAGTACACGACGGTGACCCAGATACCTGCGAAGATCATCCACGAGCCGAACTTCGCGCGGTCGGCGATGGCGCCGGAGATCAGCGCGACGGTGATGATCGCGAAGGTCGCCTGGAAGCCTGCGAAGGCGAGGCCGTTCATATTGGGGTCCATCGCCCCGTCCTTGCCGATGCCGAGCAGGTCGGTGAAGGCGAACAGGTTGTTGCCGGAGGCGAAGGGGTTGCCGAGCCAGTGATCGATCAGCGGCGAGCCGAACGAGAGGCCGTAGCCGTAGAGGACCCACAGCACCCCGACGAGGGCGATGGCGCCGAAGCTCATCATCATCATCGAGATGACGCTCTTTGCGCGGACCATGCCGCCGTAGAAGAAGGCGACACCGGGGGTCATGATGAGCACTAGGGCGGCGGCCACGATGAGCCACAGCGAGTTGACATCGACCGGCATCGCCGGTTGATCAGCAGCGAGAACCAACATGGGGATGTGGTCGCCTCTCTCTTCGGGTTGCTAGGACTGGGCCAGTTTCGCGAGAGGAGGTTTCACGCCATATCGATCTGTGTTTCGGCCAGGTTACGGTGAAAACCGCTCTGTAAACATCGTGTTTCCGGCCGCCGCAAGGCCTATGGCAATCCCGTAGGCGTCAGCCCCTGTTCGAGGGGGCCGCCGCGGTGAGGGCGATCATGCGCGACACCGAGCGCAGATACTTCTTGCGGAAGCCGCCGCCCAGCATCGCCTCGTCGAACACCTCCGAGAGCGGAACGCCCGCGGCGACGATCGGGATCTCGGCGTCGTACGCGCGGTCGATGAACGCGACGAGACGCAGCGCCTGCATCTGGTCGTGCAGCTGCACGACGTCGTCCAACGCGATCAGATCGATCCCTTCGACCATTTTGAGGTAGCGCGAAGGATGCACCGTCGCGAGGTGGTCGACGAAAGCGGTGAAGTCGTCGCGCGTGGCGACGCCGCCGGCCGCGCGGGTCGACTCGACGGCGGCGGTCAGGGCCTCGGCATCGGTCACCACGGCAGCACCGGTCGTCGCCCGGCGTCGGAAGTCGAGCCCGTCGATGCGCAGAGTCCGGAAGTTGCCGGACATGGCGTGGATCTCGCGCAGGAAGTCGCTCGCCGCGAAGCGCCCCTCTCCGAGCGCGTTCGGCGGGGTGTTGCTCGTTGCGGCGAAGCGCGTTCCGCCGCCGACCAGGTCGCCGATGAGGCGCGTCATCATCATCGTGTCGCCCGGGTCGTCGAGCTCGAACTCGTCGATGCAGATGAGCGCCGTGCCCTTGAGAAGCTCGACGGTCTTCGCGTAGCCGAGCGCACCGACGAGCGCCGTGTACTCGATGAAGGTGCCGAACAGCTTGCGACCGGATGCCGCATGCCACAGCGCCGCCAGCAGGTGGGTCTTGCCGACGCCGAAGCCCCCGTCGAGGTACACCCCCGGCTTCTGGGCCTCGTCGCCGGAAGCCTGCCTCTTGCGGCGCCCGAAGCCGAGGAATCCCCCGCCCTTCGCCGCGCCCGCGGCCGACGAGAACGCGCGCAGCGCATCGACCGCCTCCTGCTGCGACGGGTAATCCGCGTCCGGGCGGTAGTTGTCGAAACTCGCCGTCGCGAACTGCGCAGGCGGAGTCAGGCTCTCGAGCAGCTGCTCCCCCGTGATCGTCGGCGAGAGCTGGGTGAGGCTGGTCAGCGGGGAGGTGCCGAGGGCATCGGTCGTCATTCGTTCTCAGTCAGATGTCGAAGTCTTACCCGCCGCCGGTGCGTCATCGCACACACGCGCCTAGCGTTGGGAACGTCAGCGTCCAGCCTAACCAAGGAGCGCACCATGACCGTTTCGGCCGACCCTTCCGAGAAGTTCGCCGCCTACGCACACCCCGAGCGTCTCGTTTCCACGCAGTGGCTGGCGGACCACCTGGGGGAACCGGGCCTGGTGGTCGTCGAATCCGATGAGGACGTGCTGCTCTACGAGACCGGGCACATCCCCGGCAGTGTGAAGATCGACTGGCACACCGACCTCAACGACCCGGTCGTTCGCGACTACATCGACGGCGAGCGGTTCGCGCAGGTCGTCGGCTCGAAAGGCATCGGCCGGGACACGACCGTTGTGATCTACGGCGACAAGAACAACTGGTGGGCGGCGTACGCGCTGTGGGTGTTCACGCTGTTCGGCCACGAGGACGTCCGGCTGCTCGACGGCGGTCGCGACAAGTGGATCGCCGAGGGGCGCGAATTGACGACGGATGCCTCCGCTCCGTCACCCGTCGACTACCCGGTCGTCGCGCGCGACGACAGCGGCGTGCGTGCCTTCAAAGAGGACGTGCTCGCGCACCTCGATGCTCGCCGGCCGCTGATCGACGTGCGCAGCTTCGAGGAGTACACGGGCGAGCGCACCGAGATTCCCGGCTACCCGACCGAGGGCGCCCTGCGGGCGGGGCACATCCCCTCGGCGGCATCCGTGCCGTGGGCGAAGGCCGCAGCGCCCGATGCGACCTTCAAGCCGCGAGCCGAACTCGAAGAGGTCTACCTCGACGGGGCGGGCCTCACACCCGGCGACGACGTGATCGCCTACTGCCGCATCGGCGAGCGGTCGAGCCACACCTGGTTCGTCCTGACCCATCTGCTCGGCTTCGAGAACGTCAAGAACTACGACGGCTCATGGACGGAATGGGGCTCGGCCGTGCGCGTGCCGATCGCGCAGGGCGCAGAGGCCGGCGCGGTCGCGTGACCGCGGCTCGATAATCGATAGCGTGACGGATTCCGCAACGCCGGCCGCCCTCGCCGAGATCAGGGACGACTTCCTCGCTCTCTCGCAGAACGAGCGCCTGCAGCTGCTCCTCGAGTTCTCGAACGAGCTGCCTGAGCTTCCCGAGCGGTATCGGGACCACCCCGACCTCTTCGAACGGGTGGTGGAGTGCCAGAGCCCGGTGTTCCTCTTCGTCGAGGTCGACGAGGACAAGGTGGTGCACCTGTTCGTGACCGCGCCCCGCGAATCGCCGACGACGCGAGGCTTCGCGTCGATCCTCGTGCAGGGCCTCGCGGGCCTCACCGCAGACGAGGTGCTCGCCGTGCCGGACGACTACCCGCAGACGCTCGGTCTCGCGCAGGCCGTGTCGCCGCTGCGGCTGCGCGGCATGGGTGCCCTGCTCGGGCGGGCCAAGCACCAGGTGCACGCGAAGACGGCGTCAGCCTGACGTCGGCGCGCACCGCCGCCACAAGAACACAGCGTCAAGCGCCGGGCGGCGTAGGCGTTCCGTCACCGACCTCGAGCTGGTCGAGCCACCTGCTGATCGCCTTCGTCCACTTCTTCGGGTCGAAGTTCCAGAGCTTGGTGTGTCGCGCCCGAGTGAACCGCACGAAGGTCACGATGTCGGGGCGGCGTGCGGCCAGCGCCCGCGAGGCGTATGCCGGGACGTAGCCGTCGTCGTCGCTGTGCAGCAGCAGGATCGGCGTGCTGAGCACGTCCGCGCGCTGCACGAAGTCGAGCTCGGGCAGGCCGATGGGAGCGGCGGCACCCGTGAGGTGTCCGCCCCACGGGGCATCCAGCAGCTTCAGCGCGCTCTCGGTGATGGGGTCGGGCACATGCAGTTCGCCCGCCTGGTAGCGGAGCGTGTCGACCCAGTCGATGACCGGCGACTCGAGGACGACGCCGCGGATCAGATCGGCATGCGGCGAGCGGGTCACCGCCTGCAGGGCGATCGCACCGCCCATCGACCAGCCCATGATGACGATGTCGGTGGCGCCGTGACCGACCGCGTATTCGATGGCCGCCTCGACGTCGCGCCACTCGGTGGACCCGAGGCCGTAGCGGCCGTCGTCGCTGCGCGGGCCGTCGCCGTCGTTGCGGTACGAGATGACGAGGCTGGTCCAGCCGTGCTCGCGGAAGACGGGGATCGCGCGCAGGCACTCCTGGCGCTGGGTGCCGCGGCCGTGGACGTGGATCGCCCACTTCCCGCTGCGGACGCCGTCGTCGCCTTTGGGGCCGTTGAAACGCCACGCGGGGGCGACTCCCCCGTCGGTGTCGATGCCGATGGACTTCACAGGCAGGCCGAGCTCTTCGGGGCGCACGTACCACCAGCCGCTGATGCGGCCGCGCTTCGCGCGCGTGAGATCGCCGAAGCTGACGCGTTCGACGCGCCGAGTGACCGAGACGCCGCTGCGCGAGAGGATCGGACCGAGCCGCGCGTGGCCGGCGTCGTGGTCGAACCAGAAGCTGTAGTCGCCGCGCAGGAGCGTCTCGGGCGTCGGCGAGAGGGTGATGACCGACGCGTCCGGCGCGACCGCCTTGACGATGACGTCCTCGTCGCGTCGCCGCGGCGGTGTCAGAACCTTGCGGGCGATCAGGACGGACGATGCTGCAGCGACGACAGCGAACGTCGCCGCGCCGACTGCACCGAACACCAGCGGATAGCCGACGCGCCTGCGCCAACCGGCCATGTGACCCCCTTCGCGCGGCGTGCCTGATCGCGCACCCTCACCTTGAACTCTAATGTTCATGCTGTGTCGTCCACACCGTCCGGGCGCGGAGCATCGGCTGAGTTCACCGCTGCGTTGGATTCCATCAAGCAGGCCGTCATCCGCCCCGACCTCACCCTGACCCCTATCCCTGCGCCTGGGCAGCTCGCGCCCGAGTCGTTCGCGCTCGCCGCCGATGTCACGCCCGAGCGCCACGGCATCGATTCCGAGCTCGGCACCGGGCGCTTCGTGCTGCTGCACGATCCCGCGGGCTCAGAGGAGTGGGGCGGGACGTTCCGCGTGGTCTGCTTCGCCCAGGCACCGCTCGAGACCGACATCGGGCTCGACCCGTTCCTCGCCGACGTCACGTGGTCGTGGCTCATCGACGCGCTCGAGTCGCGGCATACCTCGTATCACTCGGCGTCCGGCACGGCCACGAAGATCATCTCGACCGGTTTCGGGCAGCTCGCCGAACAGGGCGACGGGGCGCAGATCGAGCTGCGGGCGTCGTGGACGCCGACCGATCTCGATCTCGGCGCCCACGTCGAAGCGTGGGGCGACCTCGTCTGCATGCTGGCGGGCATCCCGCCGACTGCCGAGGGTGTGAGCGTACTCTCGCTACGTAAGGCCAAGAGCAAGCGTGCCTGAAGCGAATGACACAGTGACGAACGACAGACCTGAGTACCGGGTGACCGAGACCGCGGCCGACTACGAGGCAGCAGTGGCGGCTCTCGCAGGCGGCACAGGCCCGGTGGCGGTCGATGCAGAGCGGGCGAGCGGATTCCGGTATTCGCAGCGCGCCTACCTGATCCAGGTGTTCCGCCGCGGCTCCGGGGTGTTCCTCTTCGACCCGATCGCCCTCGAGGGCGAGGTGGGGCATGACCTGACCGCCCTGCAGAACGCCATCGTCGGCGAGGAGTGGGTGCTGCACGCCGCCAGCCAGGACCTCGCGTGCCTGCGCGAGGTCGGGCTCGACCCTGTCGACATCTTCGACACCGAGCTCGCGGCGCGGCTGCTTGGCCTGCCCCGGGTCGGGCTCGGGCCGCTCACCGAGAACCTGCTCGGCATCCACCTCGCGAAGGAGCACTCGGCAGCCGACTGGTCGACGCGCCCGCTGCCGCAGTCGTGGTTGACCTACGCCGCGCTGGATGTCGAGCTGCTGGTGGATCTGCGTGACGAGGTCGAGAAGCTGCTCGAGGCGAGCGGGAAGACCGAGATCGCCCGCCAGGAGTTCCACGGCGAGCTCGTCAAGGAGGCGAAGGCGCCGCGTGCCGAGCCGTGGCGCCGGCTTTCGGGCATCCACTCGCTGCGCGGTGTGCGCAACCTGGCCGTCGCCCGCGAGCTGTGGCTCGCGCGCGACGAGCTCGCGCGCGAGAGGGATACCGCACCTGGGCGTCTGGTTCCGGACGCCGCGCTGACCGCCGTCGCCAAGGCGATGCCGTCGTCGAAGCGCGAGCTCGCGGGGCTGAAGGAGTTCACCGGCCGCGCGAGCCGCAGCGAGATCGACCGGTGGTGGAACGCCATCGAGCTCGGGCGCACGACCGACGATCTGCCGGTCACGCGCCCGACCGGCGAGCACGTTCCGCCCGTGCGCGCGTGGGCCGACCGGAACCCGGAGGCCGACGCCCGCTACCGGCTCGCGCGTGAGCGTGTGAGCGCGTATGCCGAAGAGCACGCGATTCCGGTCGAGAACGTGCTGACCCCTGAGCTGCTGCGACGCGTCGCCTGGGAGCCCCCGGTGCCCGCCGACGCGGCGTCCATCGGCGCGCAGCTCGCGGCCGGCGGTGCGCGACCGTGGCAGGTCGAGGCGACGGCCGAACTGATCGCCACCGCATTTGTCGAGGCGGAACAGTCCGCCGCAGAGGCTGAGCAGAGCGCTTCGTAGATTCCGACAATCCATTGGGTCAGCGGCGCACGCGGATTCCTAGGATCGATGCGAGTCCACGATCGTGGGGAAAGGCAGTGTGGCCATGACAGCCGAGGTGTATTTCGTCGACGGAGCCAGGACGCCCTTCGGGCGGGCCGGCGAGAAGGGAATGTACTGGGGAACCCGTGCGGACGATCTGGCCGTGAAAGCCATCGTCGGTCTGCTCGAGCGCAACCCGAACCTTCCGAAGGACGCCATCGACGATGTCGCCATCGCCGCCACCACCCAGCAGGGCGACCAGGGCCTGACCCTCGGCCGCACGGCGGCGATCCTCGCCGGCCTGCCGACGTCGGTGCCCGGCTTCGCTATCGACCGCATGTGCGCGGGTGGCATGACGAGCGTCACCACCACGGCGGCATCCATCGGCTTCGGCGCCTATGACGTGGCTCTCGCCGGGGGCGTCGAGCACATGGGCCGCCACCCGATGGGGCTCGACGCAGACCCCAACCCGCGCTTCCTGACCGAGAAGATCGTCGCCCAGGACGCGCTGTTCATGGGGAACACGGCCGAGCGGCTGCACGACCGCTTCCCGTCGCTGACCAAGGAGCGCAGCGACTTCTACGGCATGCGCAGCCAGCAGAAGGTCGAGGCGGCGTACCAGGCCGGAAAGATCCAGCCTGATCTCGTTCCCGTCGCCACTCAGAGCGCGACGGGCTGGGGCCTCGCCACTGAAGACGAAGGCCGCCGCCCCGGCACCACGATGGAGGCGCTCGCCACCCTCAAGACCCCGTTCCGCCCCCATGGCAACGTGACGGCGGGCAACTCGTCGCCGCTGACCGACGGCGCGACCATGTCCCTCATCGCGAGCGGCGAGGCCGTCGAGAAGTATGGGCTGACCCCCAAGATGCGTCTCGTGAACTTCGCGTTCGCGGGGGTCGAGCCCGAGGTGATGGGCCTCGGCCCCGTGCCCAGCACCGAGAAGGCGCTGAAGAAGGCCGGTCTCACCATCGAGGACATCGGCCTGTTCGAGCTGAACGAGGCCTTCAGCGTGCAGGTGCTCTCGTTCCTCGACCACTTCGGCATCGACGACGACGACCCCCGAGTGAACCTCTGGGGCGGCGCGATCGCGATCGGGCACCCCCTGGCGGCATCCGGCCCGCGCCTCATGATGCAGCTCGCTCGCCAGTTCGCCGAGCACCCTGAGGTGCGTTACGGCCTCACCGCCATGTGCGTGGGACTCGGCCAGGGCGGTTCCGTCATCTGGGAGAACCCGAACTGGAACGGCCGCTAGGCCCCCGGACAACTGAAAGGACTGCACGCCCAATGACGGACTACAGCACCCTCGACTTCACCCCGCTGCTCGAGTTCAGCGCAGATGAGGTGGTCACCCACTCGTATGTGAAGGACATCACGCTGCCGAGCGGCAAGAAGCTCGCGCTCATCACCCTCGACAACGGGCGCGACCACACCAGGCCCAACACGCTGGGGCCGGCGACGACGGCTGAGCTCAACGGCGTGCTCGACGAGCTCATCACGAGAGCCGCAGCGGGCGAGATCGACGCGGTCGGCATCACCGGCAAGCCGTTCATCCTGGCGGCGGGCGCCGACCTCAGCAAGGTGAACGACATCCCGAACCGCGAGGCGGCGAAGCTGCTCGCGCAGTTCGGCCACTACACGCTCGGGAAGCTGGGCAAGCTCGGCGTGCCGTCATTCGCGTTCGTGAACGGCCTCGCTCTCGGGGGTGGCGTCGAGATCGCACTGAACGCGACGTACCGCACCATCGACTCCTCGGCCGCCGCGATCGCCTTCCCCGAGGTGTTCCTCGGCATCATCCCCGGCTGGGGCGGTGCGACCCTGCTGCCGAACCTGATCGGGATCGAGAACGCCCTCAAGGTCGTCATCGAGAACCCGCTCAAGATGAATCGGATGCTGAAGGCCGATGAGGCCTACAAGCTCGGAATGTTCGACGCGATCTTCGACCACGTGAACTTCTTCGAGGAGTCGCTCGCATGGGCCGACGGCGTGCTCAGCGGCCGGGTCAAGGTCGAGCGCCCGAACCAGCCCGGTCGCATCGAGCGGACCGTGAAGTGGCCCGTTGCGATCAAGATCGCCCGTGAGTCGCTCGAGAGCCGCATCGGCACGGTGCCGAAGTCGCCGTACGCCGCACTCGACCTGCTCGCCAAGGCCAAGGACGGCGACATCGAGGCCGGCTTCGCTCGAGAGGACGAGGCGCTTGCCGACCTCATCTCGGGCGACCAGTTCGCGGCATCCATCTACGCCTTCAACCTCGTTCAGCACCGGGCGAAGAAGCCGGCGGGCGCGCCCGACAAGTCGCTCGCGAAGAAGATCGGCAAGGTCGGCGTCATCGGCGCGGGGCTCATGGCGAGCCAGTTCGCGCTGCTCTTCCTGCGCCGACTCGAGGTTCCGGTCGTCATCACCGACCTCGACCAGGAGCGCGTCGACAAGGGCCTCACGTACATCCACGACGAGCTGCAGAAGCTCGCCGACAAGGGGCGCCTGAACTCCGATCAGCACAACAAGCTGAAGTCGCTCATCACGGGCACGACCGATCGCTCGCAGTACGCCGACTGCGACTGGGTGATCGAGGCGGTCTTCGAAGAGCTGTCGGTCAAGCAGGACGTGTTCGCCGACTTCGAGAAGATCGTCTCGCCCGAGACGGTGTTCGCGACGAACACGTCGTCGCTGTCGGTCGATGCGATCGGCGCGAAGCTCGAGCACCCCGAACGCCTTGTGGGCTTCCACTTCTTCAACCCGGTCGCGGTGATGCCGCTGATCGAGGTCGTCAACGCCCCGAAGACCGACGAAGCCACTCTCGCCACCGCGATGGCCGTTGCGAAGAACCTCAAGAAGAACGCGATCATCACGACCGACTCGACCGGATTCGTCGTGAACCGGGTGCTCGCGAAGGTCCTCGGCGAGTCGATGCGAGCGGTCGACGACGGCACGCCGTTCGAGGTCGTCGACGAGGCGCTCGCTCCGCTCGGGCTGCCCATGCCGCCGTCGGTGCTGCTCGACCTGGTCGGGCTGAAGGTCGGCGCGCACGTGCTCGACACCCATCACGCGGCATGGCCTGACCGCTTCTATCGGTCGGAGAACCTGCACCGCGTGGCCGAGGCCGGCCCGCTGCTCGAGAAGGACGGCAAGGGCAAGGTGAAGGGCATCAGCCGCGAGGCCGAGCGCATCGTCAAGTCGAACCTGAACCCCGGCGGCAAGCCGCACACCAAGGAGCAGGTGCTGCAGGCCGTGCAGGACGGCTTCGCCGACGAGGTGCACCGGATGCTGGAAGAGGGCGTCGTCACCGCCGCGGAGGACATCGACCTCGCACTCATCCTGGGTGCGGGCTACCCTTTCCAGATGGGCGGCTTGACTCCCTACCTGGACCGCGTCGGCGCGAGCCAGCGCGTCTTCGGCGCGACGTTCCACGACCCGCAGATCGTGGGCGCCGCGACGCGTGCGAAGCAGGGCGAGGCGCAGCTGGTCGGCTAGCTCCCGACTCCGCCTCGGCGGGCGATCGGCGGATCGGGGGCACGTTTCTCTGGGAAGCGTTCCCCCGATCCGCATTCGTCCTCCGCGAATCCGCCGGAGTGTCGCCGGCGACGCGGCTCAGTTGCGGATCTGGATCGCGCCGGTGTCGCTGTCGGAGTCCTGCCGGGCGCGCGGCACCCTGCTGCCGAGCACCTGGGCGACGACGTCGCGCGCGATGCGCTGCGGCGTGAGCCCGGCATCCGCCAGGATCTGCTCGCGCGTCGCATGCGCGATGAACTCGTCGGGCAGGCCGAGCTCGTCGACGGCGGTGTCGATGCCGGCGGCGCGCAGGTCCTGACGCAGGCGCGTGCCGATGCCGCCGACACGGATGCCGTCCTCAAGGCTGATCACGATGCGGTAATCGCCCGAGAGCTCGACGACGCTTCGCGGCACGGGAACGACCCAGCGAGGGTCGACGACGGTGGCCCCGATCCCCTGGGCCTCGAGGAGCTCGGCAGCCTCGAGGGCGAGCCGCGCGAAGGGGCCGACGCTGACGAAGAGCACGTCGCGGCGCTCTGACTCGCGCAGCACATCGACACCGTCGTCGAGGCGCCGCAGAGCGGGGATGTCCTCCCCCACGTTCCCCTTCGGGAAGCGCACCACGGTCGGGCCGGTCTGCACGGCGACAGCTTCGCCGAGCTCTTCGCGCAGGCGCGCGGCATCGCGCGGCGCCGCGAGCCGGATGCCCGGAATGAGCTGCAGCAGGGCGAGATCCCACATGCCGTGATGACTCGGCCCATCGGGCCCCGTCACGCCTGAGCTGGGAAGGACGAAGGTGACGCCGGCGCGATGCAGCGCGACATCCATCAACGCCTGATCGAACGCGCGGTTCATGAACGTCGCGTAGAGCGCGACGACGGGGTGAAGGCCTCCGAAGGCGAGCCCCGCGGCAGAGGCGACCGCGTGCTGCTCGGCGATGCCGACGTCGTGAACGCGCTCGGGGTGCTTCTCTGCGAGCTTGTGAAGGCCGACCGAGCGCTCCATGGCCGCGGTGATGCCGACGATCTTCGGGTCGCGCTCGGCGAGCGCCAGCAGCTCGTCGGCGAAGACGGACGGCCACGAGGGGGTGCTGGCGGCTGCGGCCACCGGGGCGCCGGTCGACGGGTCGATCTGCCCGACGGCGTGGAACTGGTCGGCCTCGTCGTCGAGAGCGGGCTGGTAGCCGCGGCCCTTCTGGGTGATGGCGTGCACGATGACCGGGGCGCCGTAGTTCTTCGCCTGCTGCAGCGCCTCCTCCATCGCGGCGACGTCGTGGCCGTTCACCGGCCCGATGTACTTGATGTCGAGGTTCGAGTAGAGCTGCTCGTTGCCGGTCACGCGGGACAGGAACCCGTGCAGAGCGCCGCGCATGCCGCTGTAGAGCGCCGAACCGGGCGTTCCGAACTTGCCCGCCGCGCTGCGCGACTTGAGATACAGATCGCGATAGGTCTTCTGCGTGCGCACGCCGTTGAGGAAGCGCGCCATGCCGCCGATCGTCGGGGCATACGACCGGCCGTTGTCGTTCACGACGATGACGAGGTTGCGGTCGTTGTCGTCGGTGATGTTGTTGAGCGCCTCCCATGTCATGCCGCCCGTGAGCGCGCCGTCGCCGACGACCGCGACGACGTGGCGGCCCGTCTGGCCCGTCACGGTGAACGCGCGGCTGATGCCGTCGGCCCACGAGAGCGAGCTGGAGGCGTGCGAGGACTCGACGATGTCGTGAACGGATTCCGCGCGCTGCGGATACCCCGCGAGGCCGCCGCGGCGACGCAGATCGCTGAAGTCCTGGCGGCCCGTCAGGAGCTTGTGCACGTAGGACTGATGGCCCGTGTCGAAGACGATCGGGTCCTTCGGGCTGTCGAATACCCGGTGGATCGCGATCGTCAGCTCGACGACGCCGAGGTTCGGCCCGAGGTGGCCGCCGGTCTTCGAGACGTTCTCGATGAGGAACTCGCGGATCTCTGCGGCCAGCTGCACGAGCTCGACGTCGGAGAGGCGATCGAGGTCGCGCGGGCTGCGGATCTGGTCGAGGAGAGACATCGTAGGAAAGGTTACGCGCAGGCATCCGAGAACATCACGGATGCCTGCGCGTGGCCTTTTGTGCTAGACGAGGCTCCGCAGCACGTACTGCAGGATGCCGCCGTTGCGGTAGTAGTCGGCCTCACCGGGCGTGTCGATGCGCACGACCGCGTCGAACTCGACGGTCTGCTTGCCCTCGGGCGAGTGCTCGCTCGGTTCGGCGGTGACGTGCACCGTCTTCGGCGTGGTACCGCTGTTGAGCTGCTCGAGGCCCGTGATCGAGACGACCTCGGTGCCGTCGAGGCCGAGCGACTCGGCCGACTCGCCGGCCGGGAACTGCAGCGGGACGACGCCCATGCCGATCAGGTTCGAGCGGTGGATGCGCTCGAAGCTCTCGGTGATGACCGCCTTCACGCCGAGCAGGTTGGTGCCCTTCGCCGCCCAGTCGCGGCTCGAGCCCGACCCGTACTCCTTGCCGCCGAAGATGACGAGCGGCGTGCCGGCCTTCTTGTAGTTCTCAGCAGCGTCGTAGATGAACGCCTGCGGGCCGCCCGGCTGCGTGAAGTCGCGGGTGTAACCGCCCTCGACGCCGTCGAGCAGCTGGTTCTTCAGGCGGATGTTCGCGAAGGTGCCGCGGATCATGACCTCGTGGTTCCCGCGGCGCGAGCCGTAGGAGTTGAAGTCCTTGAAGTCGACGCCGTGCTCGGTGAGGTACCGGCCGGCCGGAGAGTCCCGCTTGATCGAGCCAGCGGGGCTGATGTGGTCGGTGGTGACGGAGTCGCCGAGCTTCGCGAGCACGCGGGCACCCGTGATGTCGGCGACCGGGGTGGTCTCGAGCGTCATGCCCTCGAAGTACGGGGGCTTGCGCACGTAGGTCGACTCGTCGTTCCACTCGAACACGTCGCCCGTGGGGGTGGGCAGGTTCTTCCAGCGGTCGTCGCCCTCGAACACCGAGGAGTACTGGCGGGTGAACATCTCGTTGTTGATCGACGAGTCGATCGTCGACTGCACCTCGTCGGCGGAGGGCCAGATGTCCTTCAGGAAGACCTCATTGCCGTCCGCGTCCGTGCCGAGCGCGTCGTTCTCGAAGTCGAAGTTCATCGAGCCGGCCAGTGCGTAGGCGACCACGAGGGGCGGCGACGCGAGGTAGTTCATCTTGACGTCGGGGTTGATGCGGCCCTCGAAGTTGCGGTTGCCCGAGAGCACCGCGGTGACGGCGAGGTCGTTGTCGTTGACCGCTGCCGAGACCTCGTCGATGAGCGGGCCCGAGTTGCCGATGCAGGTGGTGCAGCCGTAGCCGACCGTGTAGAACCCGAGGTCCTCGAGGTCCTTCGTGAGCCCCGCCTTCTCGTAGTACTCGGTGACGACGCGCGAACCCGGGGCCAGTGTGGTCTTGACCCACGGCTTGGCCTTGAGGCCCTTCCTGACCGCGTTGCGGGCGAGCAGGCCCGCCGCCAGCATGACCGACGGGTTCGAGGTGTTGGTGCACGAGGTGATGGCCGCGATCGTGACGGCACCGTGGTCGAGCGTGTAGCTCGTGCCATCGGCCAGGGTGACCGTCGACGGCTTGGAAACCACGGCGGGCGCGTGGCTCGTGTGGTGGTGGGCCTCGCCGTTGTGCGCCGCTGCGCCGACCGCGATCGGGTCGGAAGCCGGGAAGGTCTCGGCCACGGCCTCGTCGACATCGGTCTCTTCGAGCGCGTCTGCGTAGTTGGGCAGGTCCTTCTCGAACTGCGCCTTCGCGTCGGAGAGGACGATGCGGTCCTGCGGGCGCTTGGGGCCGGCGATCGACGGCACGACGGTCGACAGGTCGAGCTCGAGGTACTCGGAGTACTCCGCCTCGTGCGAGGGGTCGTGCCACAGGTGCTGCTGCTTCGAGTACGCCTCGACGAGGGCGACCTGCTCTTCGGGGCGCCCCGTGAGGCGCAGGTAGTCGAGCGTGACATCGTCGATCGGGAAGATCGCGGCGGTCGAGCCGAACTCGGGGCTCATGTTGCCGATGGTGGCGCGGTTCGCCAGCGGAACGGCCCCCACGCCCTCGCCGTAGAACTCCACGAACTTGCCGACGACGCCGTGCTTGCGCAGAAGGTCGGTGATCGTGAGAACGACGTCGGTGGCGGTGACGCCGGTCGGGATCGACCCGGTGAGCTTGAAGCCGACGACCTTGGGAATGAGCATCGACACCGGCTGGCCGAGCATGGCCGCCTCGGCCTCGATGCCGCCGACGCCCCAGCCCAGCACGCCGAGACCGTTGACCATTGTGGTGTGCGAGTCGGTGCCGACGAGCGTGTCGGGGTAGGCGCGCAGCACGCCGCCGACCTCGCGGGTGTAGGTGACCCGCGCCAGGTGCTCGATGTTCACCTGGTGCACGATGCCGGTGCCGGGCGGAACCACCTTGAAGTCGTCGAACGCCGTCTGGCCCCAGCGCAGGAACTGGTAGCGCTCACCGTTGCGCTCGTACTCGATCTCGACGTTGCGCTCGAACGCGTCCTCGCGGCCGAACAGGTCGGCGATCACGGAGTGGTCGATGACGAGCTCGGCGGGGGCGAGCGGGTTGATCTTCTTCGGGTCGCCGCCGAGGGCCGCGACCGCCTCGCGCATGGTGGCGAGGTCGACGATGCAGGGAACGCCGGTGAAGTCCTGCATGACGACGCGCGCGGGGGTGAACTGGATCTCGGTGTCGGGCTCGGCCGACGGGACCCACGAGCCGAGCGCCGTGATCTGCTCTGCCGTCACGTTCGCACCGTCTTCGGTGCGCAGCAGGTTCTCGAGCAGGATCTTGAGGCTGAACGGGAGCTTCTCGTACCCGGCGACGCTGTCGATCCGGAAGATCTCGTAGTCGGTGCCCCCGACTGAAAGCGTTGATTTCGCGCCGAAGCTGTTGACTGCTGACACGGGGTCGGCCTCCTTGGCGATCGTTAATTTATCTTGACGTCGAGATAACTGTAGCAGTGCGCCTAGCCCTGCGAAGACATCGAATCGGATGCCGTCCCGCCGTTTTTGCGAGCGTACACGTCGCGCACCAGCAGCCACGTGACGAGCAGAACGGGGACGTACAGCGGGATGCCCATGACGAGGTGCGTGATGGCCAGGGCCGCCGTGTTCCCGGCCAGGAAGAGCGGCACCTGAACGACGAGCCGGGCCACGAAGAGGGCCAGCCACAGCAGAGTAGAGATCACGGCGACGCGATAGGTCGCGGGATGCTTGCGCCAGGCGACCCCCTCTCCGTACAGGTAGCCGACCGCGATGCCGATGATCGGCCAGCGCACGAGCACGGAGATGAGGAAGGCGAGCCCGTAGAGGGCATCGATGCCGAGCCCGAGCGCGAAGTTGTTGACGGGCCGGTTGGTCGCGATCGCGAGGATGGCGCTCGCCCCGACGCCGACGAGCCCGGCGACGGCCTGCGTCACGTTCTCCTTCGCGATGACGCGCCACACCGTGAAGACCAGGGCGATCAGAACGGATGCCCCGAGCGCGATCGGCACCGCGGTGCCGGGCGCCGGCGTGATCAGGATCGTGTAGAGCACGATGAAGGCGAGCCCGGGAAGGACCGCCTCGCACAGCCCGCGGACACCGCCCATGGCGCGCAGCAGGGCGTCACCGCTCGGGGCCGTCTCGCCCGCCATGGCGCCGAG